>NZ_CP007773.1:1235330-1544162 GCF_000816305.1 Campylobacter subantarcticus LMG 24377
AAATTGACGAATCAACAACTCACCCAAACAATGCGTTTCTTTAGTAGCTAAAACAACAATATCTTTTTTTCTTTTTGAAGTTATTTCTATATGTGCATCATCAGAAAGCATCGTCTCAAGTGTTCCTTTAAATGCTTTCACATCAAGCTCTCCTTCTAAATGCGCTCTAAAGAAAAAACGATTTTCCCCAACAAATTCATCATTTTTTACGATATTAATTCGGTATTTGAAAATGACATCTGAAATTCTATAAATCAAACCTTTTTCATCACTACTTGAAATTTTTAAAATATATTCATTCATTCTTGCTCCTTGATATAGTTTCTTAACTCTTGTAATCTTCTTTTTTCAAGCTCACCCCCAAGCTCTTTTCCGCTAAAGCCTTCCCTTAATAAATCTTCTGACTTTACCTTGCTTGTAAAAGTTTGTTTATATAGTTTTAATTTTTTAGCTTGCAAGATACGCTCTTTGCTCCAAAGTCCAAGCCACTCACAAAGGGGTATTTTTAAAGCAACTTTAGCCAAATCAAAATCATCAATTTTTCCCAGCATAAAATCTTGCTCACATTTTTTTAAAAGATCTTTTTTTAGTTTTGTTTTTTTAAAAAAATCATTTTTATCTATATGAAAAAAATTTAAATACAAATACAAATACAAAGCCTCATCGCAAATTAACTTTTGACTTTGCTCTAAAAGCTTTTGAAATTCCATATCAAAGCTTTGATAAAAAAAGATTTTTTCTTCTAAATTTAGAATTTTAAAATATTCATAGGCTTTATTTAATCTTGAAGTTTTAAAAATTTTATACAATTCATTGTTAATGCGTTCTCTTGAAAGATCGTTAATGTCCATAGTATGCATTAAATTCAAACTTTCACTTGCAATCTTTAGATCAAACCTACACGCAAAAGCAATTCCACGAAGCACTCTTAAGCTATCTTCTATAAAACTTTGATCATGAATATGTCTGATTGTTTTTGCTTGCAAATCTTTTAAACCATTAAAGAAATCTAAAAATTCAAAGCTAAAGATATTTACCATCATAGCGTTAATGGTAAAATCTCTCCTCTTAGCTCCTTCTTGTTCATCATTGCAAACTTTAACTTCAAAACCCTTATGTCCTTGTGAAATTTTATTTTCATAACGTGCCAAAGCTAGGTCAAATTTTTTATACTTATATACAAAAAAACTCTTCCCTACTCCATTTGCTCCAAGTTTTTGCATAAGTGTATCAAAAAGTTCAGGCTGAATGTCATAAATTTCTATATCATAATCATCACTTGATAAATCTAAAAAAGAATTCCTTACACAACCACCTACTAAATAAGCTCTTTGTGTGTAAGGTTTGAGTATATTTTTAATCCTTAAAAAATCTTGATCATTTTTTAAGTCTATCTTCAATCTTTGCAAGTAAAAACTCTAAAAAAGTAATCGTAATATCTAGTCTTTTTTCTACATGCTCATCTTTGGTATTTTTTAAACCTTCAAACAAAACCAAAATACGCTCTCTAAGATTTTTCAAAAAAAATTCTTCATTATTAATAATACTTTCTTCTTTTTCTTCTAAAACCTCGATCTTAATCGCCGCAGCTTGCTTTTCTTCTTTAACTTTTACTTCTAAATCATCTAATTCTTGAATTAATTCTTGTGTTACCTTGCTAATTTCTTCTTTGATCTTTTTTTCTTGTGGGTTTATACTTTTTTCTTGCGTAAGTTCTTCAACCATAGGAGCAAATTCATTACTTTGTTTTTTCGAATTATCAAGTTCTGAATTAACCTCACTTATAGCCATTTTTGCTAAATCTTCAATATTCATAGCTTTATCAACCACCTTTTAAATTCATTAATTTCTTCTTCACTTTTCATATTAACAAAAAAATCAAGCATATCATAATTTAAATCTTCATGATTTGAACGCAAACCACTTAAACGCCTTATTGCATCTATGGCATTTTTATTTTGCGGATCTTGCTTTAAAATATTTTTATAAATTTCCAAGGCCTCATCTTTTAAGCCTTGTGCTTCATAAATAGAAGCCTCTGTAACTGTATATCGCATTATAAACTCACAAAAATAAAATCTTAAAAATTCTAACAAAAAAGGCTTTAATTTATTTTTAATCTTTATTTGATCACGGGGGCCTTATATGCTAAAAACACAAAAATATTTAAAATTATCGCTACAACTATCAACATTAAAAAACCAAAGGTAAAATTTTTAAAATGATCATGCAATATCCCAACCACCCAAGGTGATTGAGCAGCGATTAAATATCCTACTCCTTGCGACATAGCTGAAAGCTTAGCTGCGATAGCAGAATTGGAACTTTTAATAGCAATAAACAATAAAGAAATCGTAAAAACCCCACTAGAGGCAAAACCTAAAAAAAATGCTGCTAAAAACAACATTGCCTTGGTATAGCATATAAAAATCATCATAAAACTTAAAACATATAAAAAACCCAATGTCACAATCACAATGCTTTTAGCACGATTTCTAAGTCTACCCAAAACAAGAGGCAACAAAAAAGCCACAGGCATACCGATGATTTGCGATAGTAATAAAACATTCGAACCAAAATCAATCCCAAACCCCTTTTCACTAATCATCATACTAAGCCAAGCAAACAAACTATAAGATAAAAAGCTTTGTAGGCCCATTACTACAGTTACTTTCCATGCTGTTTTGTTTAAAAAGATATTAAAGCGATTTACATTTTTTCTTTTAGCTCGCAACAATCTTTTGTTTTTTAAATGCGGAAGATAAAAAAACAAAGCCATCAACGCCAAAATCACCCAAATAAACATAGCTTGTGGCACATCAAAAATTTTAAGTAAGGGTAGCGACAATGCCACACCTGCGATAGAAGATAACCCAATAATCGAACCATATAAGCCCATTATTTTATAAGTATTTTTAGGAAATTTTTCTTTCACAAAAGAAGGTAACAATACATTTGCAATCGCTATCCCACCTCCTATAAAAAACACACCCAAAAACAAACCTATATTAGCACCATAACTTCTAAGCACTTCACCAAAAACAATCAAAAGCAAGGCAAAAAATAAAGCTTTAATCTGTGAAAAATACGCCACAAAAAAAGAAATAAGACCAAAAGCTATTAAAGGTAAAGTAGTAAGCATACCCGCTAAAGTAGAATTGATCTGATAATATTCTTGAATATGCCCTATCATAGGTCCTATGGAAGTTATAGGAGCTCTTAAATTTAAAGCCAAGGCAACTACTACTAAAATATTAATCCAAAAGAATTTTTTATATACAATTTGATGATGCATTGTTATTTTTGTTTTAAAATATTTTCAAGATATTTTTGCTTATCTTGCTCTGTGTCTTTTTGTTCTACTTGTTTTTGAGTTTTTACCGCCTCATTTTCTTCAGAAAAATACAAATAATCTACGATAAAAATAGATGAAATTATAAAAATCAAAGGAATTAAAAAAACCATAATTAATACTTTCTAAAAATATTGCCATAGTATTCTATATCATCTTTTTTTAAATTCTCATCAAAAGCATCAGATTTAAAATTTGACTTTAAAATTTTTTCTCTTTCTTCATCTAAATCTTGGTACGAAAAAACCATATTGATACTCACCACACCATCAAGCTGCTCTAATTGCTTATAAGCTTTCAACTCATCTTCTAAATTTTCACTCTCAATCACCACGATGATTTTTTCTTCTTCAATTAATTCCACACTACAACAAGGTGTATTTTGAATTTGTTCTTTTAACTTGCTGATTTTTTCTTCTTTGCTTAAAATCAAAACACTAGAAAGATTCATCTATACTCCAAAAAATAATTTTATTTTCATAACCCGCACTGATAAATTCATGCTTATTTAAAAATATCAGATATTCTAGCAGAAAATCTTGATTTTGAAATTGTTTTATAGTTTTTAAATTATAAACGTCTATAAGCTCTATGATGTTTTTTTCATTATCACCAAAAGCTGCGATAGCACCATCTTTACTTAGGGCACAAGTGTAAATCAAAAAGTCTCTTTCTATGCTTTTTTCTTGATTATTTTTGATGATTGCCAATTTTCTATCAGTGCTACAACTTGTAATAATTTGATTTTTATAATCTAATTGGTAGATATTATCCTTGTGAGCATTTTTATAGCTTTTTATTTTCTGCCAATTTTTTACATCAAAAAGAATGATCTCACCGCTTTCAAAACCCGCTACTAGCTGTGTTTTTGTTTCATTTAAAACCACATCACTCAAACTTGAATTAGAAAAAACAAAATTCTTTGCTATTTTTTTTGTTTTTAGATCAAAAAGCTCTATGTTAGAACCTAACAAGGCTAACAAAATAGTATCATCATCTAAAAACAAAGCCTTTTTAACCCCATCGCTATGTAAGTCATAGCTTATAAGTTGCTTGTCTTTGTAAATATAAAGTCTTTTACCCCCAAAACTTCCTTCACTTAAAATCAAAACAGCCCCATTTAAGTAATCAATACTGTAAATTCTAGGGCTGAGATTTTCTTCATAAAAATTTTTAATCTTGTCTAATTGGGTGATTTTTTGCAATTTTTTATTTTGCGTAAAATACCAATACAGCTCTGCATTATCAAGCCCTATAAGCAAATCACTGCCAACTAGTTTTAAAGCATTTACATTAGCAGGGAGTTTAAGTTCATAGCCAAACACCCAAATACTTATCAACAAGATTAAAAATATTTTTTTCATTGTGTTATTTCACGCCTTCATTTAAGACTTCTAAGAAATTTGATTTTCTTTTAAGTTCTTCGTTTTTAAATTTCGCCTCAAAATTATTTCCAACCAAAGGTTTTGCATCACTTTGTGGAACATGACACTGAGTACAATTAAATCTTGCCTCACTAACCATATCTTTAGTTGACTTATTTTTTCTCAAGTCAAAATAATGACTACTTGGAAGCGCTGTAGCACCCACATCTTTAGCAATAGCCTTATCATGGCAGCTTAGACAAATATTATTATCTTTTACAATCGGAAGCATATCTTCTAAAGTGTGCGGAATCAATGGCGGAGCATTTTCAAATGATCTTTCGATCAAAACAGATTCTCCTGCTAAAGCTTGAGAATACTTTACATCTAACAATTCTACATTTTCACTTTCTAAACTTGTTTTTCTTAAACCTATATCCTTTGAATCCACACTTTTAACAGCAAATCCACAAGCGCTTATTAAAACAGCTGCTGCTAAGGATAAAAAGATCTTATTTTTCATTTTCTCTCCTTAAATTTATAATACTAAAACCTAAAGCATCATCCTCACAAACATCAACACATTTTCCACATCTAATGCATTCTCCTGATTTTACATTTTGATTTTCTTTACCTATCATCCAAAGTACTTGTTTTTCAGGACATACTCCAAGACATTTGTAGCATTGAGTGCATTTTTGGAGGTTATATTTGATTTTTAACAGTGAAAAACGCGAACTTAAAGCCCAAAAAGCCCCTAAAGGGCAAAAATGTGAACAAATAAATCTTGGACTAAAAAACGCATCAATACAAAAGATTATCAAAGCTATAAAAAGCCAAGAAATACCGCCAAAAATCAACCCTCTTTGAATGATTCCTATGTAAGAAAATTCCTCAAAAACAGGATAGGAAAAAAGAAAAGAAAAAATCAAAACAAAACCCATCACATAATAACGTAAATTTTTATGAACATTAAAAATCTTAGTTTGATTAAATCTTAACTTCACCCTTATATAATAAGCAAAATCTGTGATGATATTAACTGGACACACCCAAGCACAAAAAGCTCTTCCTGCAAAAATAGCATAAAATAAAAACACTATCAAAGCTCCACTTAAAGCTATCAAATCCACTTGTAAACTTGCCAAAACAAGTTGAATATAAGCAAAAGGATCACTTAGTGGCACAGAAGAAAACAGTACCGAAGAGCTTAAATTTCCTTTTAATACAAAATCAAACATACCAAAAGAAAACAATACTAAAATAGAAAACTGCACCATTCTCCTTAAAATAAGATACTTCATAGCAATTCTCCATCATTAAGATAATCTCTAGCCTTATTTTGGTTGAATTTTTTTTCAGTATTTACATCTTGTAAACGCTTTTCATCTTTTTCATCCCAACCTTTGATGTAATTATCTCCAGCTTTTCCTAAAACAAATTCCCTAGGCAAAACTCTAATGGCTGGCTTTTGAGTAATACAAGCTTTTTCACAAATTCCACAACCCACACACACTTCATGATCTACCACAGGTAGCAAAAATGCGTGCTTTGCGGTTCTTTCATTACGCTTTGCTTCAAGCTTAATCGCCTTATCAATCAAAGGACAAGCTCTATAACAAGCATCACATTGTATCCCCCAATACGCCACGCAGCTTGCGCTATCAATAATAGCTATACCCATTTTTGTTTTACAAATTCCATCTTTTTGCTCTAAATACTTATGATCTAAAGCATTTGTTGGACAATCTTTTATACAAGGGATATCTTCACACAACCTGCAAGGATTTTCTCTAGCTACAAAAAAAGGTGTTCCGTTTTTTGCACTATCTTGCACTGTAGCTAATTTTAAAACATCATAAGGACAAGCCCTCACACAAAGTCCACATCGTATGCATTTTGACAAAAATTCTTTTTCATCATCAGCACCAGGTGGTCTTAAAAAATACTCCTGATTGGAACTCAGTGCTAAACTTGCTAAAAAAGCACTACCGCTTCCTATGCACAAAAGCTTCAATGTAAAGGCTAAAAATTCTCTTCTTTTATTCATTATTTTATGCTTTGGTAATTTTTACGGCACACTTTTTAAAATCTGTTTGATTAGACAATGGACAAGTTGCATCTAGTGTAACTTTATTAATATACACATTCTCATCAAACCAAGGTACATAAACAAGACCTTTAGAAGGTTTATTTCTACCACGAAAATCTACTCTTGCTTTTACTTTGCCACGGCGAGATTCTACCCATACAATATCACCTTGGTTAATCTGCATTGCTTTAGCATCATCTTCATTCATATAACAAAGCGCTTCAGGAACTGCACGGAAAAGCTCAGGAACTCTCATGGTCATTGTTCCACTATGCCAGTGCTCTAAAACCCTACCAGTAGACAACCAGAATGGATACTCTTTGCTTGGTCTTTCAGGTGCTTTCATGAATGGTCTAAAGAAAATTTTTACTTTATTTTTTAAGCTGTATTTTTCTTTAGTTTGCGGAGCTAGCAAGTCTCCTTTTGGTAGTTCTTTTGCAAAATCTCCATAAAATGCAAAATCTGAATTTGGAGCAGCTTTTTTAGCGTAATAGTCAAATTTAGTATTAAATCTCCATTGAGTTTCTTTACCATTAACCACAGGCCATCTTAAGCCTCTTACTTTATGATAAGTGTCAAAATCAGCTAAATCATGTCCATGACCTAAACCAAATTTGCGATATTCTTCCCATAAATACTTTTGCACAAAAAACCCATAGCCGTTAAATTCTTTACCATCGCTACCTATGACTTTTCTCTCATCGCCAAATACTTCAGAGTTATCAAAACCTTTAGCGATATTATCCTTAGCTTTGAAAGTTTTTGCTTCTTTATTTGCAAATAACACATCAAATAAAGTATCATCTTCGCTATAACCCATAGCTTTTGCTTCTTCCAAAACGCTTGGTAAAGTAAGCTTATCATTTACCTTAGTTTCACCCCAAACTTCTTTTAGTTTAAAGCGTTTTGCAAATTCCATAATTTGCCAAGTATCACTCATAGCCTCACCTACAGGTAATACTTGTTGCTTCCAATGTTGGGTTCTTCTTTCAGCATTACCATAAGCTCCCCATTTTTCATAAATCATTGCACTTGGTAAAATCAAATCAGCCACTTTAGCACTAATTCCTGGGTAACAATCACTCACAACAATAAAATTATCCATTTCTCTTGCTGCTGCTATCCAGTGATTTGCATTAGCTGTATTTTGCCAAGGATTGTTTACTTGCACCCAAGCAAATTTGATATTTCCATCTTCTAAATCTCTCATGATTTTCAAATACGGTGCACCTGGTTTGGGATTAATCGTTTTCGTAGGAACTTTCCAAATTTTTTCACTAATAGCTCTATGTTTAGGATTTGCCACCACCATATCAGCAGGTAAACGGTGTGAAAAAGTCCCTACTTCTCTTGCTGTTCCACAAGCACTTGGCTGTCCTGTCAGTGAAAATGCCCCATTACCTGGTTTAGCTTGTTTACCAAGTAGAAAATGCACCATATAAGCTTGCTCATTCACCCAAGTACCTCTTGTGTGTTGATTAAAGCCCATAGTCCAAAAACTTACAACTTTTCTGTTTTGTTCTATGTAAAGACTAGCTAATTCTTGAAGTTTTTTCTTAAATTCATCAATACTTTCATCTTCATTACCCTTAGCAACTTTAGCAACATAATCAAGCGTATAAGGTTCTAAAGCTTTCTTAAAATCTTCAAAAGAAATTTCCCAATGCGCATCAGGAGCGCCTTGGTGTTTCATTTCAAATTTATCACCTGCTTTTACTCCCAAATAAGCTAAAGAAACCGCTTCTTCCTCATCTAAAACAATTGCATTTTGCTTTGCAACCGTGTCTTTCTCACTTGCTTTAAATTTAGGATGGTTTGGATTATTTCTCATCCCATAACCAATATCAGCATAACCTGTTGTGAAAATACAATGTTTTTCAATAAATTCTTTATCCATAGTTTCAGGATGATTATAAACAATCTCTCTTGCTATATAATTCCAAATAGCTAAATCAGTATTTGGTTTGAAAATAATTTCAGTATCTGCTATATGAGAAGTTCTATTAGAAAAAGTAGATAAATTTATTATTTTAACTTGATCTAAATTGCTTAATTTTCTATCACTTACCCTTGACCATAAAATCGGATGCATTTCTGCCATATTTGCACCCCAAGTAATAATAGTATCAGTAAGCTCTATATCATCATAACAACCGGAAGGCTCATCAACTCCAAAAGTTTGCATAAAACCAACAACAGCACTAGCCATGCAGTGACGTGCATTTGGATCTATATTGTTTGATCTAAAACCAGCTTTTACTAATTTTGCAGCAGCATATCCTTCTTGTATAGTATATTGACCGCTTGCGAAAATTCCAATACCCTCAACACCTTTTTCTTTATAAGCTTTTTTAAATTGTTTTTCCATTTCATCAAAAGCTCTTTGCCAAGAAACTTGTTGGAATTTTCCTTTTTTATCAAACTCACCTTTTGCATTTACACGAAGTAAAGGTGTAACTAAACGGTCTTCTCCATACATAATTTTTGCATTAAAATAACCTTTAATACAATTTAATCCACGATTTACAGGAGCTGCTGGATCTCCTTTTACAGCAACAATTTTACCATCTAAACTTGCAACTAAAATTCCACAGCCTGTACCACAAAATCTACAAACAGCCTTATCCCAACGCCATTTATTCTCAGTATTTGCAAGCACACTACTTGGAACACTAAGACCTGCAACACCACAAGCACTAGCAATAGCGGTATTTTTAATGAAGTCCCTTCTGTTCATCATATCCCTCGTTATTGTTTATTTATGTATATAAAGAATACATAAATATAACATTACTATAGATTACTTTAAATTTAAATTATAAGAAAGAATATTTTATAGGTATTTATAAATAGGAGTTTTTTGGTATTTTTTAATATTTTTTGCATATTATAAAACACTAGTTAATTCTAGCGTTTTAATTGATTTACAATACCAAGCATATCATCACTTGTAGTAATAGCTTTTGAACCTGCTTCATAAGCTCTTTGACCTGTAATAAGATCTGTCATTTCTTCTACAAGCTGTACATTACTAAGTTCTACAAAGCCATGTTTGATTACAGAAAATCCATTCTCACCTGCTATACCTGCAATAGGTGCTCCACTTGCATCAGTTTCTACCAAAAGATTATCTCCTAAAGCATGTAAGCCTGCTGGATTGATAAAATTCACAAGTTCAATTTGTCCTATTTGAGTTTCAGCAGTATTTCCTGGTTGCATTACTGAAACAGTTCCATCACTTGCAACATTTATAGCTGTAGCATCTTCTGGTATAGTCATTTCAGGTAACAACCTATAACCATCTGAATTTACTATATTTCCTTCAGCATCTTTTGTAAATTGTCCATTTCTAGTATAAGCTATAGTTCCATCAGGCATTTGAATTTGAAAAAAGCCATTGTTACCTGCAATTGCCATATCAAGACCTGAAGTTGAAGTTTGTTTTAAACTACCTTCACTAAAAATTTTACTCACAGCTGTCACTCTTGAGCCAAGACCCACTTCTATACCACTTGGGTGTTTTGTGGTGCTTGAAGTTGAAGTACCTGCATACTTCATAGTTTGATACATCAAATCTGCAAATTCTGCACGAGATTTTTTATAACCCACTGTATTAACATTTGAAATATTATTTGAAGTTACATCAATTTGTGTTTGTTGTGATACCATCCCTGATGCTGCTGTATATAATGATCTTAACATTTTATCTATCCTTAGTTTTATTTAGTACTTGCTAATTTATTAATAGCTTCTTGATTTAAATCATCCATATGAGATGTCATGACTTTTTGATACATCTCAACCATTCTATTTGCCTCTATTAATCCTACCATTTCTGTAACTGGATTAACATTTGAACCTTGGGTGAAACCTTGCTTTACGGCACTAGAATTAGGCAAATCTCTAATTTTATTTAAATTATCAATTTTATACATATTATCGCCATCTTTTTGCAAATCTCTTAAATCATCAACCTGTGCTACGAATAATCTTGCTATATCTTGATTAGACGCACTAATTATTCCATTTTTATCTACATTAATAAAAGAAGTAGAATCTCCTACACGTATACCATCATTTTCAGGATTATTAAAATAATCACTACTTAAAACTCTATATCCTTGACGATTTACTAAATAACCCTCATCATCAAGTTGGAAATTTCCATCCTGGCTTAATCTTACTTCTCCATTATTGGTCTTGATCAAATAAAAAGTATCCTCACGAGCAAGAGCCAAATCTAAAGGATTATGTGTCATTTTCATAGAACCCACACTAAAATTAGTGTAAACATGATTAACTTGCGGAACTCTATCTATAGTTGTATTTACAAATCTTGCAGCATCTCTTGTGTGATTTTCTATAGGTAACTCATCTTGAGTTTCTTTAAAAATCCTTTTAAAATCTGCAATAACAACATTATCTCTTTTATAGCCACTTGTATTAACATTTGCTAGATTATTAGTCACAACATCCAAACGATTAAACTGTGTAACCATAGCACCAGTAGCTTGATAATAACCATTTTGCATTGTTTTTCCTATCTAAAATCTTTATTTTTTGTACCAAACAAAGCAAAATGTGTTCCAAAATATTTTTATTTGTTTTTAATTAATCTTTAGGCATAATATTTAGTTTTACACTCACTACTTAAATACAAGGGGTATCTATGGCTAATGGAACTAATGTTTTAGAAGAACTTTTCAAAGAAAACTCTAAAGATTATATCACATATGAAAAACTTGTCAAGTATTTTGCAAAGCTTCCAAATACAACAAGTGCTAAAAAAATCCATGATTTAATGGATAAATACAAAGTGGAATTAATTTCCTCAGCCGAAATTGCTAAAAAAAGAAATTTAGAAGAAGCAAAAAAATTACAAGAAGAAAAACAAAAATTACAAGATACAAGTTTAGAAAATGAATTTGATTTAGCCAATGAAAATGATTTGCTTGAGTGGAGTAGATCAGACTCTCCTGTTAGAATGTATTTAAGAGAAATGGGACAAATTGCTCTTTTAAACAAAGATGAAGAAATTGAAATTTCTAAAAAAATTGAATTAGGCGAAGACATTATCATTGATGCATTTTGTTCAGTGCCTTATTTGATTGACTTTATTTTAGATTATAAAGAACCTTTAATCAACAGAGAAAGAAGAGTTAAAGAACTTTTTAAAAGCTTTGAAGATGATGATAAAAGTGATGATGATAAAAGTGATGATGAAGTAGACCATGAAGATGATGGCGAACACGAAGAAAGCGAAAACTCAAACGAAAAAAAACCTAAAAAAACTAGCAAAAAAGAAGATGAGAGAACTTTAAAAGTTATAGAAAGTTTTAAAGCTCTAGAAAAAGCAAAAAAGGAGTGGCTTAAAACTATTTCTACCATTAATGCAGAAAAAAACAACGATGAGTTATTGGATAAACTAATCATCGCCTTTAAGAAAAACATACTAAAAGAAAAATTAATGGATCTAGGTCCTACTTCAAAACTCATTTCTGAGATCGTAAAATCCATGGAAACTGCATTAAAAAGTGATGAGGAATTTGACAAAGAATTAAAACGTCTAGAGTATCGCTTACCGATGTTTTCAGATGAACTCAAACAAAGACACCAAGATATTTTAAAAGATATTACTAAACTCAGCAAAGAAGAAATCGCTGAACGCGCTTTAGAAACAACTATGGTTAGCACCTATATGGAAATTAAAAAACTAATCCAAACCAAAGAAGCTAGTCAAAATTCTTTTGACTTAGAAAAAGATCAATTAAAAGAAATTCTAGAACAAATCAAACGTGGTAAAAAAATCTCAGATGAAGCTAAAACAAGAATGGCCAAATCAAATTTACGTTTGGTTGTAAGCATTGCTAAAAGATATACCAACCGAGGTTTGCCGTTTTTAGATCTAATCCAAGAAGGCAATATAGGTCTAATGAAAGCAGTGGATAAATTTGAATACAAACGTGGATATAAGTTTTCAACTTATGCAACTTGGTGGATTAGACAAGCCATTTCAAGAGCTATTGCTGATCAAGCAAGAACGATTAGAATTCCTATTCATATGATAGAAACTATCAATCAAATCAATAAAATCATTCGCGAGTATTTGCAAAAAGAAGGCAAAGAACCCGATGTAAGCATCATCGCTAAAGAAGTAGGCCTTAGCGTGGATAAAGTAAAACAAGTGATTAAAATCACCAAAGAGCCGATTTCGCTTGAAGCACCTATTAGCAATGAGGATGATGGTAAATTTGGAGATTTTGTAGAAGATAGAACTTCAATTTCGCCTATGGATCATATCTTAAAAGATGATTTAAAAGAACAAATTGATGAAGTTTTAGATCAACTTAATGATAGAGAAAAAGCTGTTATTAGAATGCGCTTTGGATTAATGGATGATGAGAGTGATAGAACCTTAGAAGAAATCGGTAAAGAATTAAATGTTACAAGAGAAAGAGTAAGACAAATAGAAAGCTCGGCAATCAAAAAACTTAAGCATCCAAAAGTTGGTAGAAAGCTGAAAAATTACATAGAAGGTTGGAAATAATCCTTGCAAAAAGCAAGGATTAGCTATCTCTAAAAAGCTTTGTCGCTAAATGCGCTGCTCTACTGTGATCGGTATCTTTTTTCAAGGTATTAAAAATTCTACTAATATATTCTTCTAAGATTTGCTGAGAATTATTATTTTTTTCTGCATCACTTAAAATAACTTTACGATATACTCCTTCACTATCTAACTCATAAGCTAAATCATTATCGCTTAATTGTAGTTTTAAAATTTGAGCTAACTTTGCACGAGAATGCTCATCAAAAATAGGAGTCATTAGCTCTAGTCTTCTTTCTAAGTTTCTTGGCATCCAATCAGCACTTGAAATGAAATAATTAGGCGCTGTGTGTTTGAAGTATAAAATTCTAGCATGCTCTAAGTATTTTCCTACTATACTTCTAACTTTTATATTTTCACTATAACCTTTTACTCCAGGTCTTAAACAACAAATTCCACGCACGATTAGTTCTGTTTTTACACCTTTATTAGAGGCATTATATAAAGCTTCAATCACTTCTCCATCTACCAAAGCATTCATTTTTGCTATAATCATTCCATTTTTACCATAGCTTATTTCTGTAGCTATCATATCTAAAATTCTTTCTTTAATTTGCTTTGGACTCATCGATAAAGTTTTTAAGCGGCGACTTTTGCTATATCCTGAAAGGATATGAAAAAAAGTTGTCGTATCTTGCGAGTATTCTTCTTTAGAAGTAAAATAGCTTACATCTGTATAAATTTTAGCCGAGCTTGCGTTATAATTTCCTGTACTAAGATGGTTGTAAATTTTTAACTTATCCCCTTCTTTTCTAATCACTTGCGCTACTTTTGCATGCACTTTAAAACCAGTGATTCCATATATCACATGAGCCCCTGCATTTTCTAGTGATTTTGCCCAGTGTAAGTTATTTTCTTCATCAAAGCGCGCCTTTAATTCAACCATCACAGTAACTTGCTTACCTTCACTTGCAGCATCAATCAAAGCTTGAACAATGCTAGAGTTTTTTTCCACCCTATAAAGTGTCATTCTTATAGAAACAACCTTAGGATCTTTACTTGCTTCTTTGATAAACTGATACACAGGCTCAAAACTCTCATAAGGCTGTATAGCTAAAATATCTTGTTTATCTATCGCACTAAAAATAGAAACATTGTCTCCAAAAGGCGGTAAGATTTTTGGTGTATAAACTGGACTCAATAAATGAGTAAACTCTTTATTAGAGATGATTTGCCATAGTGATGGCAAATTTAAAAGTATGCTGTATTCATAAATATCCTTATGAAAAATATTCATATGAGAACTTAAAAAATCTATAAGTTGCTCATCTGCACCTTTTTCTATCTGCAAGCGTATAAAAGCACCTTTTCTACGAAGCTTCAAGCCCTGCTCCAAAATCAACATAAAATCATCAGCCTCTTCTTCTTCTATCTCCATATCTGCATTTCTAGTAACCCTAAAAGCAGCAGATGATAAAAGCTTATAACCAGGAAAAATATGCTCTGTGTGATGACGCACTATACTTTCTATAGGCACATAAATATTAGAACTCACTTGATAAAATCTTGGCAAAACTCTAGGTATACGAATCATACCAAATTTCAAAAGTTCAGGGTGCATCGGATCGCAAAGCTTCACTGCCAAAGAAAAAGAAAGATTATTTAAGTGTGGAAAAGGATGAGTTGCATCAACTGCAATTGGTACTATCACAGGAAAAATGTTGGAAAAAAAATGCTCATTACATTGTTGTTTTAAATCCTCATCAAGCTTCTCATAAGAACGAATGAATAAATTTTCCTTTTCTAATTCTTGGGTGATTTTAGTAAAATACTGTTCCACTACGTATTTTTCTTCATGTAAATAATTTCTAATAGCTTTAAGCTGCGCAAGAGGAGTCATTTCATCATTACTTGTTGTACCTATTCCTGCTACAAAAAGCTGTTTTAATCCAGCTACTCTTATCATATAAAACTCATCTAAATTTGTACAGTATATAGCAATAAATTTAAGTTTTTCAAGCAAAGGAAGATCTTTGGAGCATTGATCCAAAACACGGGAATTAAATGCAAGCCAAGAAAGTTCTCTATTAATATACATTGATGGTTGAATTTGCATAATACACCTGCCTCATTTTCTAGTATTTAATATTTTAGTATTTCTTTTATTAAAATTTATTTTATTTTTATAATAGTAAATAAATTTATATAAAAAAATAATACTTTTTTTATCTTATTAAAAAAATAATAAATGATTAATAAATTTATATTTACTTTTTAAGTTTTATAGTGTATTATAATTATAATTAAGTTCTTGTAACTTAAACTTCATTCAAAGGAGAGACTTTGAAAAAAGCAAACTCAAAACTTTTTGCTGTTTTCCTCTTCTTACTTGTAATTTTAGCAGGAGTTGGAATGTATACTTTCCATAATGCTAAAGGCACTTCTTATTTTAGTGATGCTAGTGAAAGCTGCAACAACTGTCATATTATGAACGAAGTTTATAATGACTATTTAAAAGCTTCACACTCCAAAGAAATTGATGGTAAACCAAGAGCAACCTGTAATGATTGTCATTTACCACATAGTTTCTTTGAAAAATGGATTGCTAAAGCTCAAAGTGGTTTAGGACATGCTTATGCATTTACTTTCAAACTAGATTCTCTACCAACGCATTTAAGCGCAAATGCAAAAAGTAAAGAAATAGTGCAAAATAACTGTATAGAATGTCACAAAGAGATTGCAAGTAACACCATCAACCCTACTCTAGATCCACATAAGCAAGACAATGCTTTAAACTGTGTATCTTGTCACCAAGGCGTTGGACACAAAAGAGGATTTTAAATGAAAGGAGTATTCAATGAATAACAAAGGCATTTTATATAGTGCTATTAGTGCTACTATAGTAGCAATTGCAGGTGTGCTGTGGCTAAACCAAGACATCACAGCTAAAACAAATGATTCAGTAGGTGGAATTATCTCTCAAGAGATTGTAAAACTTGGTGATGAAAATCCTACATTTGATTATTGGGGGAAAAATTTTCCTGATTATTTAGATATGCATACAGCAGTAGAAAAACAAACACCTAACGCAACAGAATTTGGTGGAAACTTAGCCTACTCAAAATTAATCCGCTATCCACAACTTACTATTCTTTGGGCTGGATATCCATTTAGTATTGATGCAAATGAAGAAAGAGGTCATTTTTGGGTTCAAGTTGACCAAATGGATACCGCTAGAAATAATAAAGATTTCTTAAATGCACACGGTTTTGCAGGATTCGGTGGTCAACCAACAGCTTGTATGAACTGCCATAGCGGATGGACTCCTTGGCTTTTAAATAATACGGCAAAAGGTGATTGGGTAGCATTTAACTCTGCAAAATATTGGACTATGATCAAAACAGTTCCTGCAGTAAACGGAGCTAAAGAAAACTCACCTGAGCATAGCGGGCCACATGGCGGGAAAAGAATGGGTGTTACTTGTGCAGACTGTCACAGCCCTACGGATATGAGTTTAAGACTTACAAGACCAGCTTTAATTAATGCACTCATTTCAAGAGGTTATGAAGCAGATGAAAAACAAGGTGTGAAAGCTTCAAGAAGCGAAATGAGAACTTTGGTATGCTCTCAATGTCACGTTGAATACTACTTTAAGCCAACCGGTACCAAAGTAAAAACTATTGGTGAAAGTATAGCTAATGATAGTTCTAAAAAATGGTGGAATGGCACTCAAAAAACTTATGATGAGTTTGACTCTTGGAGAGATGGTAATAAACCAGTTGAAATTGAGGTTGATGGTATAGAACTAGCATTTCCTTGGAGTGAGTGGAAAAAAGACGAACCATTTAGAATAGAAATGTTTGATGATTATTATGAAAAAAATAGAGAAAATTTTCCAAGCGATTGGGTTCATAAAATCACTAAAGCACCTATGCTAAAAATTCAACACCCAGAAAGCGAGCTTTATAGTGGTGGCGTACATGCTGCAAATGGTGTAAGTTGTGCAGATTGTCACATGCCTTATATTAGAAAAGGTGCAAAAAAAGTTACCAACCATAACATCACTTCACCTTTAGTTGATATCAACTCAGCTTGTAAAACTTGCCATACACAAAGTGAAGGTTATTTGGCTAAACAGGTTAAAGATATCCAAAATTCAGTAGCACACGATTTAAGAACAGCTGAATACTCTTTAGTAAGTTTAATCAAAGATGTAGAAGTCATTCGTGCAGAACTTGGCAAAATGCCTAAATTCCAAACCGATGGTAAGGCAGATGATGCTAAAATTTCAGCCGAATTAAAAGAAGTATTAGAACTTCATAGAAAATCTCAAGTAAGAGCGGACTTTGTGGGTGCTGAAAATTCAACAGGTTTCCATAATCCTAGAGAAGCTTCAAGAATGCTTTTACAATCAGTTGATATGTCAAGACAAGGACAAACTAAACTAGTAGAAATTGCAACCAAAAATGGCATTAAAGATTTTAAAACTTCAAATTTAGGTTTTGAAGATATCCAAAAATTCAACCCAGGTGAAATTCACTACAAAATAGACTTAAATGACAATAAAGCTGGCGATCGTTATTATAAACACCAAGAAATAAATGGTAATCCACCAGCAAAACTTCTTGAAGATGATAAAAATCTAAAACCTTATAACTATAAAGTAATAGATTAATCACCTAAGCCCTCTTTTAGAGGGCTTAAGATTTTACCAAACTTACATCTTCGCCTTTTAAAATTTGATTCATAGTATTCATCGCACACATTTTTCCACACATTGAGCAAGAATTAAGCTCTTCGGGCCTTCTTTCATTAAACATTCTTTTTGCTTTTTCTCCATCGATTGCTAATTTAAACATTTTCTCCCAATCAATATCTTGTCTAGCTTTACTCATTACATCATCTATTTTTCTTTCCTTTGGCAACTTTGCAATATCTCCTGCGTGGGCTGCAATTTTAGTAGCAACTATACCATCTCTTACATCTTCTAAATTTGGAAGTCTTAAATGCTCAGCAGGTGTAACATAGCAAAGTATATCCGCACCAGCCGCAGCAGCCACAGCCCCGCCGATAGCCCCGCTGATGTGATCATACCCTGCGCCTATATCTGTTACTAAAGGTCCTAAAACATAAAATGGCGCGCCGTTACAAATTCTTTTTTCAAGTTGCATATTAGCTTCTATTTCGTTAATAGCCATATGACCGGGTCCTTCTATCATCACCTGCACATCTTGAGCCCATGCCCTTTTAGTTAATAATGAAAGTTCTATAAGTTCAGCAATTTGAGCTCCATCGCTTGCATCATGCGTACAACCAGGTCTTAAAGCATCACCCAAAGAAAGTGTCACATCAAATTCTTTGCAAATAGCAAGCAAATCATCAAAATACTCGTAAAATGGATTTTCAGCATCATTCATTTGCATCCAAGCATAAAGAACTGAGCCTCCTCTTGAAACTATATTAGTAATTCTATCACACTCTTTAAAAACCCTAGCAGCACGAGAATTTATCCCTGCATGAATTGTCATAAAATCCACTCCACTTTTAGCATGATGATATACTACATCTAAAAAATCTTTTGCTTTAATATCTTTTAAATCTTTTTCCAAAAAACCTACCGCATCATAAACAGGCACAGTGCCTATCATAGCTTTTGAAGTAGTAATTAATTCATCTCTAAAACGACTAGTTTTACCATAATTACTAAGATCCATAATAGCTTCAATATTAAACTTATGAGCCAATTCTACCTTTTTCATCTCTTCACTATAATCTACACAGTCATTTGAAACACCTAAATTTACATTTACTTTTGTTTTAAGTCCATAACCAATACCATTTGAATCTAATGCTTTGTGATTAATATTAGCAGGAATGATAATCTTTCCGCATGCAATATTTTCAAGCAAAAAATCTTCACTTACTTGTTCTTTTTGCGCCACAATCTGCATTTGTTTTGTGAAAATTCCTTCTTTTGCATAAGACATTTGAGTTTTCATTGAAATTTATCCTTAAAATAAAATTTGGATAAATGAAGGGTATGTGAGTAGTTGATAAATTATCCCAACGCTAGCATTACCTAGTTCTGGTGCGGTCTAAGCTTTTAGCTTACTCTCAGCCTGTATCACAAGCTCCCGTCATTTATGCAAAAGAAGTATAACAATAAATACAAAACAAAGTTTATTTTTTTATTTGATTTTTAGCTTGCTTGCTAAAATGTAACAATTCTTCGGTAGTTTTTATATAAAAAGGAATTTTTTTAAGACAGTATTTTAAAATTTCACTCGCAGCCAAAGCATCACTTAAGGCTCTATGATGTTTACTTTCAATACACAAAAACTCTTTTAGAGTATCAAGACCATATTTAGGACTTTCGATACATTTTTTAGCTAAATCAATTGTACATAATCTTTTATTTAAAAGTACACCAAAATCATTTTCACGCATAGCCTTAGACATAAAATGATAATCAAAACGCACATTATGTGCTACAAAAATACTATCTTTTAAAAATAACTTAAAGTCATTTAGCACAGTTTTTAAAGAAGGTGCATTTTTTACCATATCCAAACTAATCCCAGTTAATTCGGTAATATTTTCAGGTATAAAATCAACCTTAATAAAACTTTCAAATCTATCAATTTCTTTAAAATTTTGAATTTTTACCGCGCCGATTTCTAAAATTTGGCCACTTTTTATCCCGCCTGTGCTTTCAATATCTACCACACAAAATACTTCATTTTTGATTTTTGTTTTTTTTGTTTTCAAACACAAACAATTTTGCGTATTAAGCTCTACCCCTAATCCTAAAAGCTCAAAAAGATATAAATCAAAATCATAGTGTTTTAATTCTTCTATTTTCTCAAGTTCTTTTAAAACCCAAGGAAAAGGTTTATTTTCTTTGCTTAGCTTGATGATTAAATCATCGATTTGTTGTTGGCTCAAAATTCAAGCTTTAAAGAATTAATTGCTGTTTTTTTATCTTGTGAAGAAAAAATATAACTACCCGCGACTAAAATATCAGCCCCTGCTTCATCCAAATCAGGTGCATTTAAGCCATTTACCCCACCATCAACCTCTATAAAAACTTTTAAATTTTTTCTATCTATCATTTCTCTTAGTTGGCGAATTTTATCATACACTAAAGGTAAAAAACTTTGCCCGCCAAAGCCTGGATTAACACTCATTAAAAGCACCATATCTACAAATTCTAAAATATGTTCTATGCTTGAAACTGGAGTATGTGGATTTAAAACAATAGCAGGATGAATGCCGTTTTTTCTTATATACTCACACACCCTAATAGGATGATTTTCAGCCTCTGCATGAAAGCTAATAAATTTTGGTTTTATTGGGACAAACAAGTTCACAAAGCTATTTACATTATGCACCATTAAATGCACATCTAAAGGAACAGAAGTGATTTTTGATATATTTTCGACTACACAAGGTCCAAAAGTCAAATTTGGCACAAAATGACCATCCATCACATCAATGTGCAATAAATCAGCTCCTGCTTCACATACTTCTTTAATACCTTTTTCTAAATTCAAAAAATTTGCAGACAATAAACTTGGCGCTACATACATTTTATATCTCCAATAAAAGTAAAAAATAATTTTATCATACTTATTATCAAATTTTCTTTATATATTTTTGATAATATTTGATTTTTTAAGCTTGTTTTAGATATAATGCAAAAAATTATTTTTATTTTATAAGGAAAATTTATGTCAAGAATTTGTCAAATTACAGGAAAAAGACCTATGGTGGGTAACAATGTTAGTCATGCTAACAATAAAACAAAAAGACGCTTTTTGCCAAATTTAAGAACAGTCCGCATTACTTTAGAAGATGGAACAACTAGAAAAGTTAGAGTTGCTGCTTCAACTTTAAGAACGCTTAAAAAACAAAGTAGCAAGTAATCCTTAATGTAAACGAGGAATTATTATGTCTTTTTTGAAAAAGCTACAAAAATTCCTCAATTGGTCCCCCTCTCCAAAACCTTCAATTAATCTCAATGATGAGCTTTATGAACAACTTAGATTTTTAAGAATCCCTCTTATTGCCGTTGTAATGATGACATTAATTGGAGCTTTTGGCTATATGCTTACAAGTAATTACAACCTTAACGATGCTATTTATCAAGCAGGTATGACTTTCACCACTTTGGGTTATACTGAAGTTAATCCCATACCAACAGCGGGTAGAATTTTTACTGTTGTATATGTATTATTAACTTTTACAATATTTACTTTTTGCATGGGTTTAGTAATAGAAATAGTAAAAAAAGGTGTTTTGTCTAAAATCATCAAGGAAAGAAGAATGCTACATAAAGTTGCAAGATTAAAAAATCATTTTGTAATATGCTATCATAATGATTTTACTATAGAATTAGCACAGCAATTTAGAGAAAATCATATTCCTTTTGTTGTAGTTGATGAAGTTGAAAATTTCAGTGAGATTGCCGAAAAATATAATTATCCTTATTACATAGAAAGCGCACCTCATACTAATACAGCCTTTTTAAAAACCAATCTTTCTAGCGCAAAAGGAGTAATCACCCTTAGTAACAACATAGCAGATAATATTGCAATCATTGCCTCAGTAAGATTATTTGAAAAAGAACTACAAAGAATTAATCCTTATTTTATACTAGCTAGCTCAAGTAACGAAGATGAAACCCAAAAGCTCAAAAAACTTGGAGCAAATTCCATTGTTTCTGCTACAAAATTAGTCGCACAAAGACTTAGCGCGATATCAGCAAGACCAGATATGGAAAATTTATTAGAAAATTATTTATACAAAAAAAATAGCCCTATTGATTTAGAAGAAATTAAAATTCCTGATGAATCATGGGTGAGATTTAAAAGATTAAAAGAAATTCACTTAAGAGATATGGCAAATGTAAGTATAGTGGGAATTTTAGAAAATAAAAAATTCACACCTATGCCAAGAGGTGATACCTTAATAGGTACTGGAGCAAAATTATTAATCGTAGGTACAGCAGATAGTATAAAAATAGCCAAAAAGATTATAAAAAACAAACAAAAACCTGATGAGTTAAAATATATTTAACTTATTTTAAGCTATAATCAAATATTCATTTTAAAAAGGAGACTTATATGCTACATGAATTTAGAGATTTAATTACTGAATTAAAAGGCAAAGATATGCACTTTGATAAGTTGTTTGAAGAACATAATAAACTTGATCATAAAATCAAAGACGCAGAAGAAGGTAGAATTCATCTTGATAGCTTGGAAATTGCAAATCTTAAAAAAGAAAAACTAAGATTAAAAGATGAGCTAAACACTTATTTATCAAATTATAAAAAATAATTTCTTTCTAATTTTAACTTTCAAGGAAAAACTATGTTTGGAAAAAGTCAATTAAAACAAGACTTTGAAGATTTACAAAATAAAATCAAAAAGCTAGAAGAGGAAAATAAAAAACTTCTTTTAGAAAAACAAGAACTAATCGAAAAATACGAAAAACAAACCCAAAAAGATTGCGGGAAAAATGCACTTGAAACTCATCTTTTAGAGATGTTGCTAAATGGAGTATTAAAAGGCATATCAAATGTGCAAAGCGATATGCAAGAAAATGTAAATAAAGCAGAGATGATTTCTCAGTATTCTGACTCATCATTAAAAGATATGCAAGAGTTAAATTCCATCACTCAATCAATCATATCTTCACTACAAAGCATTATCGAATCAGCTAATCGTTCAAGAGATACAGCTGGCAATTTACACCGTAGTGTTGATGAAATTACCAATGTAATCAATCTCATTAAAGATGTATCAGACCAAACCAATCTTTTGGCATTAAATGCTGCTATTGAAGCTGCACGTGCAGGTGAACATGGCCGTGGTTTTGCTGTAGTTGCTGATGAAGTTAGAAAACTTGCAGAAAAAACACAAAAAGCAACTTCTGAAGTAGAATTAAATATTAATCTATTAAAACAAAATGCAGATGAAATGTATGGACAAAGTGAACAAGTAGAAAAAGTATCACTTGAATCAAATGAACATATTATAAAATTCTCTAATAATTTTACTCAATTAATTTCTAATGCAAATTCAACTAGTTCACACGCTAAGAGCATTACTTCTGAGATTTTTATATCGCTAGCAAAATTAGATCATATCGCTTTTAAATTAAATGGTTACAATGAAATCATTCATGCATCAGGAAAAACGCTTTCTGATCACTTAAGTTGTAGACTTGCAAAATGGATTTCAGGCGTGGGCAAAGAAAAATTTTCTAATGGAAGAGCTTTTGGTAAATTAAATTTACCACACCAAAAAGTACATGAAAATATTAATCAAGCTGTTGCCTTAGCACACAATGAAAACACAGGTAATGAATTAGTCCAAAATCAAATTCTAGACAAATGCTCTAATGCCGAAAAAGCCTCTGAAGATTTATTTGTAATCTTTAAAGAAATGCTTGATGAAAAAGACCCAAGCGTTGAGAATAAAGAAGAAAAATAAAAGGTAAGATTTTTAATTCTTACCTTTAAACCATAAATACGCATATTCTAGCAAAGGGGTTTTGATAGAATTTTCTTTAGAAAATTGCTCAAAATCTTTTCTTTTTATCCAAATGGCTTGAATATCCTCTCCATCAATTCCACCACCATGACTAATTTTATCATCTTCATTAATTTCAGCATAAAATAAAAACTGTCTACTTACACCCGAACCAAAACCTGTATAAAACTCTCCTATTTTTTCTACAAGTTTAGGAGTATAACCTAACTCTTCTATACATTCTTCTTTAGCTATTTCCTCTAAACTCAAATTTTTATCAACAAGCCCTGAACAAAGTTCTATACTAAATCCCATCTCATCAAATTTTAAATTATTACGTTTTTGATAATCCCATAAAGGAATTCTAAATTGTTTTACAAAAATAAAAGAATCCTTTTGAGTATGATATAAAAAAACAGAAACACTATCTAATACTTCTATAAAATCCCAAGTATATTTTTTATTATCTTTACCTATATAAGTGTATCTTTTAGGTTTAATGTATTTTGAGTTGGAAAATTGCTCTTCTTGCAAATTTTTCATGTAAAATCCTTGTAATTTTACATCTATTATAGCAAAAATAAAAATCAGTGTAGAAAAATAAAGAGTGAGTTACTTTACATAAAAAGCAACTCAAAAGTAGCAAAAAGATGGTATTACATCATACCACCCATGCCTCCCATACCGCCCATGCCACTCATATCAGGCATAGCAGGTTTATCTTCTTTGATTTCACTAATTGTAGCTTCAGTTGTTAAAAGCATGCTAGCTACTGAAACCGCATTGAGTAAAGCCACTCTTTCTACTTTAACAGGATCAATAATACCACTTGCAAGCATATTTACATATTCACCTTTTGCAGCATCAAAACCAGTATTTTCTTCTTTACTATTTTCTACTGTATTTACAACTACACCAGCATCAAATCCAGCATTTTCAGCAATTTGTCTTAAAGGTGCTCTTAAAGCTCTTTCTACGATAGCTGCACCAATAGCCTCATCACCTTGTAAATTCAAGCTTATTTTTGATTTTGCCTTGATGAATGCAGCACCACCACCTATTACTATACCTTCTTCAACAGCAGCTTTTGTAGCACTTAATGCATCATCAACTCTATCTTTTTTCTCTTTCATTTCAGTTTCAGTAGCAGCACCAACTTTAATTACCGCTACCCCACCACTTAATTTAGCTAATCTTTCTTGTAATTTTTCTCTATCATAATCTGAACTTGTTTCAGTAATTTGAACTTTGATTTGATTAATTCTTGCATCAATATTTGCCTTTTCACCTGCACCATTTACAATAGTTGTATTATCTTTGTCAATAATTACACTTGATGCTTGACCTAAATCTTGGATGCTAGCACTTTCTAAAGTTCTTCCAAGCTCTTCAGAAATCACTTCGCCACCTGTTAAAATAGCAATATCTTCAAGCATAGCTTTTCTTCTATCACCAAAGCCAGGTGCTTTAACTGCTGAAATATTTAATACACCTCTTAATTTATTTACAACTAAAGTTGCTAAAGCTTCACCTTCAATATCTTCAGCTATAATTAAAAGTGGCTTTCCTGTTTTTTGGATTTGTTCTAAAACCGGCAACAAATCTTTCAAATTTGCAATTTTTTTATCAAAAAGCAAAATATAAGGATTTGAAAGTTCAGCTGTCATTTTTTCAGTATTTGTAATAAAATACGGACTTAGATAGCCTCTATCAAATTGCATACCCTCAACTACATTTAATTCATCATTGATTGATTTTGCTTCTTCAACAGTGATAACACCATCTTTTCCAACTTTTTCCATAGCATCAGCAATTAAATTTCCAATTTTCTCATCTGAATTTGCAGAAATTGTCGCAACTTGAGCTATTTCTTTTTTATCTTTAACTTCACGAGAAAGTTTTTTAAGTTCAGCTACTATAGCTTCGCAAGCTTTATCCATACCTCTTTTAACTTCGATAGGATTAGCTCCTGCTGTGATATTTCTTAAACCTTCTTTAAAAATAGCATGCGCTAAAACTGTTGCTGTTGTTGTTCCATCACCTGCTTGATCAGCGGTTTTACTAGCTACTTCTCTAACTAAAGAAGCGCCCATATTTTCCAAAGAGTCTTTTAATTCTACTTCTTTAGCTACACTCACACCATCTTTTGTGATAGTTGGAGCACCAAAACTTTTTTGGATTAATACATTACGACCACGTGGCCCCATAGTCACTTTTACTGCATCATTTAGTTTTTTAACGCCTTCATAAAGTTTATTTCTTGCTTCATCTGAAAAAAATATTTCTTTTGCCATTTTCTATCCTTTTTTTTATTTAATAATCCCTAAAACATCTTCAACATTAAGAACTAAATACTCTTCATTATCAAGTTTAATCTCTGTTCCACCATATTTTGCAAACATTACTTTATCGCTTACTTTGATATCTTCTATTTCTTTACTTACTGCAACAACTTCACCATTTAATGGTTTTTCTTTAGCATTATCTGGTATAATAATCCCAGAAGCAGTAGTTTTCATTTCTTCTAAGCGTTTTACTAAAATGCGCTTTCCTAGAGGTTGAAAATTCATTTTTTATCCTTTCTAAAATGTGCCAATTTTAGCACTCTTTGTTTTTGAGTGAAAGAATTATACATTAAAGAAAGTTAATTGTCAATAAATTAAGTAAAATATATCATATAAGTTTAGTCTATTACACTAAATTTTTATGATATATCATTATAAAGGTTTCTCATGAAAAAAATTCTTTACATTCTTTTAGGCGTAGTGTGTGCGGCATTACTAGCTATATATACATTATTATTTACAAGTATAGGCAACGCTTTTTTAAAGCCAAGAATCGAAACGATTATTGCTCAAAAAAGCGGTATGAATGTTAAATTTGAAAATTTTAAAATTAGTTTTTCACAACTTGACATTAAAGCAAATATTGATGATAAATTTTTTGCTAACATAGAAGGTGATATATCACCTTTAAGACTAGGATTTGGTCTAAACTATCTTTTAGGACTTAAACAAAATTATATTCAAGAACTTGGTTTAAAAAGCAATAAAGATTTTACATTTAAGGGTAATGTTGTAGGTAAAAGTAGCGAGTTTTCAATAAAAGGTAATGGATTTTTATTTGATTCTAATCTTAGCTTAGATGCAAAAATCGTTGATTTTTCTCCTATAAATCTTGAATTTATTGGTAAAAATATAGATTTAGCTCAAATTTTAGATTTTGCTAATCTACCAAGATACGCTCAAGGAAAAATTAGTATTATAAGCGATATACAAGCTAAAGATTTAAAACAAAATGGTAATACTTTGATTAATTTTTACACAAGTTCTATCAATAATACTCTAATTGAAAAAGATTTTAATCTAAGCTTGCCAAAACAAAGTTATATAAAAGGTGAGATAAGGTCTTTAATCCAAAACAATGAAGTTTTTTCTAAAAGTGAAATTTTAAGCAACTTCTTCAAACTTTATACACAAAAAAGTATCTATGATATAGCAAAACAAAGCTTAACTAGTGATTTTGATATCAAAATAGATGATTTGAATCAATTTTCAACCCTAGCCAAAATGAAACTCCAAGGTAAAAGTCAAATTCAAGGCAATTTACTTTTTGCAAACAATCAATTGCAAAAATTAGATGCTAACTTGCTTGGATTTGGTGGCAATTTAAAAGCTATTTTAGAAAATAGTAATCTTAACATCAACACAGCCGATATAGAAATAGCAGAGCTTTTAAAAACCATATCCATACCTGCTTTTATTAATTCTAAATTAATTTTAGATTTAAAGACACAAGGGCTTGATTTTAAAAATTTCAATCTAAATGCTAGGTTAAATAATGCAAATATAAATGTTATAGAATTTAAAAAACTAAGCAATCTTGATTTTCCAAAAACAACTTTTAACTTACAAGCTAAAGCAAATGCGAAAAATTCTTTGATTGATTATGAAGCTTTACTTGATTCAAGCATAGCAAAAATACCTCAACTAAAAGGCTCGTATAATCTTACAAACAAAGATTTAAAAGCACAAATTAGTGCTTTTGTGGATAATCTTAATAAATTAAAACCTTTAACCAAACAAGATCTCAATGGACCTTTAAATTTAGATGCCAAAGTTGATCTTAAGGCAAATCAAATTCAAAATTTTGATGCAAATATTAAGATCATGCAAGGCATTATCAATGCAAAATCTAATGGGAAAAGTTTACAAGCAAAGGTTGATAATATAAAATTAGAACAACTTTTCCCTTTAATAGGACAAAAAGTTTTAGCATTTGGCGATGTAAATGCTGACATTGACTTAAAAACACTTGATTTTAACAATATTAATGGTGATTTTAAAGCCATTATTAATTCTTCTTTTAATGAAGTAGAATTATCTAAGCTTTTAGAGAAAAAATTTCCAAAGAATACTTCAGCAAAAATCAATCTTGATGGAAAAATTTCTAAATCAATCATTGATTTTAACACTAAAGCTCTAAGTTCATTTGCAAATATTAATTCATTAAAAGGAAAATTTGATCTTAATGAAATGGCTCTGGCAAGTACTTATAGTATATCATTGCAAGATTTTTCTAAGCTAGGATTTTTAATTGATAGAAACTTAAAAGGTAAGGCTGATTTTGAAGGAAAATTTGATTTTAAAAATGCTTTAATAGATGCAAGTATTAATAGTAAAAATATATTCAATGGTTCATTAAATGCCACTTTAAAAAATAATATTTTTAACGCTAAAATGCAAAATACCGATCTTTCAAATTTAGCTCAAAGCTTAGATTTGCCTGATTATTACCAAGCAAAATCAAATTTAAGCATTGATTATAATCTTTTAAAAGAAAGCGGTGTGGTGCTAATGAACTTAGCCGATGGACAACTTAAAAAAAACCTCATCACAGGTGCTTTAATGCTACTTTTACAAAAAGATATCACTCAAGATGTATATCGCAACGGCGAAGCTAAAATAAATATCAATAAAAACCTCATAGATTTAAATTTAAACCTAATAGCCGATAGAAGCAATATAAATATTAGCAAAGGTAAGATTGATACAAAAAGCACAAAATTAAACATTCCTTTTAACATCGTCATTGATAGAGCAAATTTCAAAGGAATTATAAAAGGAACAACACAAGATCCTAAAGTAAGTCTTGATACAAAAAGTGTTATAAATTCTATTGTTAATACAATAGGTGGAAATACTGGTGATGGTGCTAAAAATACAGGTAAAAAAGTAGATCAAACAATAGATAGAATCTTTAACAAAATCTTCTAATACATCTAGCCTTAAAAAGGCTAGATTTTTTAAAATAAACCAAATTTACCATCTTTTTTCTTATATAACATCCTCATTTTTGCATCTATATCATTAAAAACTAAAAATATATCTTTGCTTGCTTTTAATTTTTCCAATGCTTCTTCAATTTCTAAAGGTTTATATAGTTCAAGCTCCATTGGAACTATCTCATCTTCCTCAATCACACTTGGCAATACTAAATTTTCTTTTATCTCATCTTGATGCTTATGGGTGATATTTTTATCATGCAATCTTCTTAAAACCTTAGAAATTCTATCAATAGCTAAATCTATAGCAGCATACAAATCTTTATCCTTTTGCTTTACAACCACTGTGTTAATACCGGCTAGGTTAATACTAAATTCAACCCAAAATCCTTTCTTTCCATGCCTTTCATCAGCACTTATAACACAACGCGCAGAAATCACATCTAAGCCGTATTTACTTAAAGCATCAAAGCTTTTTTCCACATACTCTTTTATAGACTCAGTTAACTCAAATTGTTTTCCAACTATACTTGTATTCATCACTTCTCCTTTTTATGAAGTTAAATACATTATAGCACTTTAATCGTAAAAAATTAACTTTTTAAATAAAAAATAAATTTAAAATTTTAAAGGATCTAAAATAAACACACCATCTGCTGAAAGTTTTTTACCTTGAAAATGCATTTTACAAAAAGAAACAATTAAAGCATGAAAAATTTGATAAAGCTCATATAATTTACATTCTTTTTTTAATAAAACATTTAATTCATTTTGATTTTTAGCTATATCTTTTTTAAAAAAATCAGCTAGCTCATCATAGCTTTGATACTCACAGCCCAAATAATTAGCTATTTTTGCACTATAAGCATCAACTACCAAAACTTCCTTTTTACATATATAATTTAAAATTCCATCTACGCTTTCTTGGCCAAAACCCTTAATGCTTAAAATCCACTCTCTATCTACTTGCACTTTAAAATCTTCAAAAGAATCAAAATCTTGAAAAAACTTTTGGGTAAAATTTTGTATATACTTTGTCTTGGTATTATAAAACCCACTAGGCTTAATCAAAAGTACTATTTCTTGCGTATTTAATCTATGTAAATCCTCTAGCGTGGTAATGTTTGCTTGTTTTAAATTTACCAAAGCTTTTAATACATTTTTCCAGTTTGTATTTTGAGTTAATACTACAGATACTAAAATTTCAAATTCGCTTAGACCATTATTTTCAAGCCATTCAAAATCCTTGTATTTTATATTTGCATTAATTAAAGCTTTAAAAATTTCATATCCACTCATGCTTTTTCATTCTTTCTTAAATGCATCAAAATAGCCTCAATCACATCATCATCATCTTTACTTTTTGCTTTAATAACTTCTTTACTCTCATCATCTTTTACAAAACAAATATTTTGCTCATAATTGCTCACTAGTTTATAATGCTTGCTAGCTAAAATTTTTATGATGATTAAATCCAAAAACTGCTTAGTAAAAATATCAGGCCTGCCAAAACGATCATTCATCTCACCTTCTATCTCATATACTTCATTTGCACTCATGCATTTACTAAGTCTTCTATAAAGTTCCAATCTCAAACGATCTTCACTAATATATTCACTATTTAAAAAAGCATTGATGTTAAGTTTGAGATCTATTTTATTCTCTTTAATTTCTTCTTTTTTGCTTAGCTTGTTAATCTCATCTTCAAGCATTTTAAGATATAAACTATAACCAATTTGCTCTATATGCCCGCTTTGATCCACGCCTAATAAATTTCCACCACCACGAATTTCTAAATCATGATAAGCAAGCACGCTTCCTGAACCCAAATAAGAATTACTCTCTAAACTCGTAAGTCTTTTTAAAGAATCTTTTGTGATTTTTTCCTTATCCTCAATCAGAAAATAACAATATCCTTGCTTAGAGCTACGCCCTACTCTTCCTCTAAGTTGATGCAAATCAGCCATACCAAAACGATCTGAATTTTCTACTATGATAGTATTTGCATTTGCTAAATCAATACCACTTTCTACTATAGAAGTACAAAGCAATAAATCATATTCTTTATTTTCAAATTTAAGCATTTCTTCTTCTGTGGTTTTTGCATCAATTTTTGAATGCAAAATCAAAATTTTTAAATTCGGAAATAAATCTAAAAGATATTTTTTACACCCATCAATACTTGCTATATGGTTGTGAATGTAAAAAATTTGCCCTACTCTTCTTAATTCTCTTGAAATGGCTTCTTTAATCAAAGCATCATTACTTTCTCTAACAAAGGTACGCACATCCAAACGATCTTCAGGTGGAGTTTGTAAAACACTATATGATTTTAAAGAACTAAGAGCTTGATTTAAGCTTCTTGGTATAGGCGTTGCCGACATAGATAGAATATGTGAATTTTTACTTAGTTCTTTGAGCTTTTCTTTTTGCTTTACACCAAATTTATGCTCCTCATCTATCACAACTAAACCTAAATTTTCACACTCAACTCCTAAAAGAGAATGTGTTCCAACTACCACACAAGGCTTATTTTCTTTTAAAAGTGCTAAAATTTGTTTTTTTTCTTTAGCACTAGTAAAACGATCTAGTTTAAAAATTTCTATATCAAAAGGATCAAATCTTCGCTTTAAAGTTTTAAAATGCTGCGCTGAAAGTAAGGTTGTTGGCACAAAAAACAAAGCCGTATAACCACTTTTTAAACATGTAAAAATAGCATTCATAGCGATTTCTGTTTTACCAAAACCCACATCACCGCTTAGCAGCCTATCCATTACTTGAGAGCTTTTTAAATCTTGAGTAATTTCTTGACAAACTTGACTTTGATCTTTAGTATAAAAAAAACCTGCCTTACCGATGAATTCATCTTGTAATTCTTGAGAAATTTTTAATTCTTTTGCTTTTATCAAAGTTCTAGCTGCTGCTAAAGAAACTATATTAAAAGCAATAGCAAAAAGTTTTTCTTTTAATCTTTCTTTGATCTTTAAAAAACTTCCTTTTCCAAGCTTATCAAGTAAAGGCACACCACCACTTGCACCGATATATTTATCAATCATATATAAATTTTCCACAGGTAATAAAAGCTTATCGTTATTTAAATACCCAAGCGCCACAAATTCTTTTCTAGCTCCTGCTATTGCAATGATTTCAAGTCCTAGAAATTTAGCTATACCATAATCTTCATGTACAACAAAATCCCCAATTCTAAGCTCATCTATCACCAAGCTTGCTTTTCTAACTCTTTTACTTTTTTCTTTTTTATTTAAAGAGATGATAAGCTCATCTTGAGCAATTAGGTTGATTCTTTCTTGAGATATTTTTAATTTAATATTTGAAAATTCTTGTAAATTCAAAGCTTTAAATAAAGCTTCATTTTTTGCCAAAATAGTAATTTTTTTATCTTTGTGAAAAGTGAAAAAATCATGATTATAAGAGCTTATTAAATCTTTATAAAATCTTGGCTCAGGTAAAATATTTTGATTAATTTTGCTAATATCTTCTTCAAAATCATTTGTATCAAAATTTTTTACACTCACAAAATTTAAATCTAAATAATCATAAAAATCATCAACACACCAAAAGCCTATAGAATTAACATCATTAATAATGCTTTGGCTTTGAAAATTTTGAATTTTTTCTTGTAAATTTTCGTATTGCTCTTGATTAAAAGCACTCAAAAATGGACAAATTTCAATTTTTGAAAGTTCGTTTGGGATTGATTTTTGTGTATGAATATCAAAATATCTTATGCTTTCTATCTCATCTGAAAAAAGCAAAATTCTAAAAGGTTGTTCTTCATTAATCGCAAAAATATCTATAATATCCCCACGTATTGAAACTTCACCCTTATCTTGAACTATATCTACAAATTCATACCCACTATGTAAAATTTCTTCTTTAAATTTCTCTAAAACAAGAAGCGAATTTCTTTTAAGAATAATGTTTTTTAGATGCTTTTTTCCGGGGAGTTTTTGTAAGATTGTTTTTATAGGAGAAATTAAAATTTTATTTTTATCTTCTTTATGATAAGCATTTAATACTTTACAAATTTCAAAAAGCTCTTTAGAAAAAGAGCGCAAATCACTACCAAATTCTGCTCTAAAATCAGGTAAAACAAAGGTCTTGAAATTTAGAAATAAGCAAACTTGAGCTAATTCATCTGCTTCTTTATCATTTTCACAAATAATAAGCTCAGGTTGGTTGATTAATAAGTATTCGTATAATTTAGCTTGCATTATCTGAATTTTCTACACTTACATCAATGGTAGCGAGTTCTTCATCTTTTTCTATAATCTTACTGCTTCCATTAAATTTACCACCATTTTCTATGCTTAGTTGCTTAACTATGATATTACCATTTAGCACACCACCAGATAAAATCTCTAACGAATCAACTTGCATTTCCCCTTCAAAAACACCATTTATAACAATTTTACTCGCTTTTACTTGTCCTTTTAATACACCACTTTTACCTACAACTATAACATTGGAAGAATTCACCACTCCAGTGATTTCTCCATCTAAATGTAACATAGAATCAAAGTAAAATTTTCCTTCTATTTTTGCTCCGTTTGAAATGACTGTAGTTTCGGATACTGTAGCAATAGAGCCTTTATTAAAGATTGCCATGGAACTCTCCTTTCTTTTTCAAAAATTTGTTCATAATTCTTTCGGTTTAAATCTATAAAAATTTTAGGATCTAAAAGTTTATTAATAAATCTAACCTCATAATGCAAATGCGGACCTGTTGAAAGTCCGGTATTTCCCGTATAACCCAATAAATCACCTTTTTTTACAAATTGACCCGCTTTAACCACATCTTGGCGTGTCATATGTGCAAAAACTGTTTTAAAACCAAAATTATGGATCAAAATCACTGAATATCCATAGCCATTATTACTATAAGCAGCATATTCTACCACCCCATTTGCAGGAGCGTAAATAGGAGTTTTTAACGCGGCTCTTAAATCAATTCCTGGGTGAAATTCTTTTTTGTTTAAAATAGGATGATGTCTCCAACCAAAATTACCCGTAATACCGTTGTCCTCTATCACATGACCATTTGGAATTTGCGTTAAAAACAAATAAGCTTGATCGTTTGTAAGCTTAATCTTTTCTAATCTTTCTGGTATATCCAAACTTTCATCTTGCTTTAAACCTAAATTATCTTCAATATCTGCAAGCTGGGTTTGAAGCTCATCATATAAAGCAGTTTTTTCCTCTAAACTTTTTTGCATACTTTCATTTTGAGAGAATAACTTCGTGTTTGTAGCTGATAATGCTTCTTGTTCTTTTAAAAGCTCTGAACGCTTATCTGCTAGATAATTAATATACAAAGCACCCAACACAATAACGATAAAAACAAAAGAAGTAAAATAAAGCACTACTTTTTTAATTATTTGACTTAATAAAAAATGCCTAGAACCATTGACATCTGTTATAGTCAAAGTAAACTTATCTTTCATTATTTCCTCTTAAAAAATTTTCTACCAACACAAAGGATCCAAATACCAAATACAGCTCATCTTTTTTTATAGCGTTAAATTTTTGATAAGTAATATTTAATTTTTCCAAATTTTCAAGCAAAGCAGAACCTGCCAAAGGTCTATCTCTACTCTCATATTCATAAATCTCAACTATTTTTATAATAGGTTTTAAAACCTTTAAAATTTTATAAGAATCTTTATCTAAGAAACAATTATAAACTAAGTGAACTTTTTTTTCCTTGAAAATTTCAATCAAAGCCAAAGCAGCCATCTCATTGTGCCCCACATCAACAAATACATTTTGACTAACTTGCTCACATCTTCCTCTTAAATCAAGTCTTGGTAAAGAGATGATACTTTGGATTATTTTTGTCTCATCATAAGCACAAATTAAAGCTAAAGCTTCCAAAGCCACCAATAAATTCTCTTTTAAAAAAGGCGCTAATTGATTTTTATTTATGTATTCTTGCACATATTGGTTGATTATTTCATTTTTATTCCAAGAACTTACATATAAATGGGCTTGTTTTAGCTTGGCAATTTTTTGAGCTAGACTTAACACCCTTGATTCTTGATTACAACAAATCAAAGCATTAGCACTCATGGCTTTTAGTTTTGTTCTTGCTATTTCTTCTAAATTTTTACCTAGTAAATCTTGGTGATCAAACCCTATTTTAGTATAGATGCTAAAATCCCTTTCAAACACACTAGTAGCATCATACTCCCCACCTACTCCGGCCTCTAGTATAATATAATCACAATTTTCAAAAACAAAAAAAGCCAAAAAAGTTGCATATTCAAAATAACTTAATCTTTTTACATCTTCTAAAAAAATGCTTTCTAGATTCTCATGAGCTTTTTCCAAAAGCCCATCACTTACAACCTCTCCATTGAGCCAAAATCTTTCATTAAATTCAAAAATATGTGGACTAGTATAATGTCCTACCTTATAACCTTGTTTTAAAAGTAAAAGAGCTAAAAATCTACCTGTGCTACCTTTGCCATTGGTTCCAATGATTTGAATATTTTTAGTTTTTACAAAATGCTCTTTGTATTTTTCATACATACTCATCATGAAAAATCTACTAATTTTTTGCACATGCATTGTTTTTTGTGAAAGAACTTGTTGTAATTTCATTTTAGGCTTTATGGATTAACTCTTTTAAAATATCGCCATCTGGAAATTCTTTTTTTTCTATACAAGATGATGTAATGACTAACTTTACCACTTCTTCTTTATATATAAACTTATAATCATCAATCATTTTCAAGGCTTTTTCTGTAAAAATTTGCGCCTCTTCTAAATTTTTCCCTGGTAAAATAATCAAATAAGAACTTTCATCTAAAATCCAAATTTCACCTATGTTTTTACATAAATCTTTAAGCGTTTTTTTAAACTTTACACTGATAGTTTTAAAACTATCAATACCATAAGTATTAATCACATGTTCAATATTATCAACCTTGAAAAAACACAATGCATAATTAACTGCGTACAATCTATAGTTTTCATCAAGTTTTTTAAGTTCTTGAGCAAGATTCCATTGTTCTCTTTGCTCATCATCGCTAGTGGCTTGAATTTGGGTTTTAATTTGAGCTATTTGCTCATTAGCATACAAAAGTTTATCTTTCAAAGTATCAAAATTAACCTGTACGTTACCATTTTCATCTTTAGCTAAAGCATTAATGAATTTCACATCTTCTTGACTGTTGTTATAAAGCTTTGAAACCATCTCATTTAAGCTTTCTAAGTGCTGATTAAAAAAAGAAAGATTTTTTTGTATATAGTATTTATCTATGGCCTCTTTTTTTTGCAACATCAAGCAATACTCGTGTGCAAATTCTTTTCTAGCTATTAATTTAGGATTATCTTTCAAACTCTGCCTAAATTGCTCTAACTCTTTGCTTTCTCCAAACAAAGGCTCCAAAGAAAGCAGTAAAAGTTCCGCTTGTTTTTCATAAGATCGCTCTTTAAGCATAGCAATAAGTCTTTCAACTAAGGAGTAAAAATCCAAAAAAGCTCGGATATTAAATTCCTCTAATTTTTTTAAAAGCTCTCCATCTTCATAAGATTTTTCAAGCTCTTTCCATTTTGCCCTTAAAAGATAAATTGTTTCTATATCCATCGCTTGAGATAGTCTATGTTGGGTAATTTGTGCTAATTCTTTGATCTTTTTGTCTTTACTAATACCTAATTGCTGAATAATCAAATCTAACAAAGCATAAACATCTTCATATTTTCTACTTACTTGTCTATTAAGTCTAGAAACCAAAAACATCAAAAACTCGTCAATCGTACGAATGCTTTTTCTTTTTAACTCTTGTTTGTATGTATCATCTAAGAGATTGGTGTATTTTTCTATCCTCGCTTTATTAAAACTTATCACCCCTGCTTTTCTAGCGCACTCTTCAAACACTTCGCTATAATTTTCAGGAGTGGGGTGTAGCTTACGTTCTTTTAATTTAATTAATGTTTCTTTGGCAATTTCATTAATATGACTTGGCATTATAACCCTTAATAGCCATAATAGAAACAAACTCATCAAAGGCTTCACTTGAGGCATTTTTAATCGCTTCAAATCTAGCTTGATCACTGATGATAGAATTAGGATTGATATCAAAGTTATAACTTCCTTTGGTATTAACAAGCTCTTCTTTTCCATTTTTATAACGCATTAAAAATTCTAAATAAAGCTCTGCTTTGTAGTTTACAACATAACCATTTTTATCATACACCATAGGGTGAAATTCAAGTTTTTTCATTGTCACTATGATGGAACTATCAGCATTATACTCATCTGTAATTTTCCTGCCTAACTTATTTAGCATCGCTTCTCTTAAAATATCTGTGATATATACGCTATTTCCAGGATCTTGCTTGCTGATATTGATTTTTAAAAAAACATTTTCACCTAAAACCCTACTTGCCATTTGAGATGATGGAATATATCCACAAGCTACGATCAAAAATGCAAAACAAAATACAAAGTATTTTTTCATTTAACCACCAAATTGACTAATTTTTTATCAATATAAATTTCTTTAATTATCTCTTTACCTTCTAGCCATTTTGCTACGCTTTCTTTAGCTTGGGCTAAAACCTGCTCATTATTAGTCTCTGAAGCAATCTCAATCTGCGCTCTTTTTTTACCATTTACACTAATGGCGATATTAAAGCTATCTTTTACAAAAACTTCATTTTTAAGCTCTAATATTTTGAAATTTTCACATGCAAACAAATACTCACTCAACTCAAAGCAAACATGCGGGATAATAGGCTCTAAAATATTCAAGATAATATAAAAAGCTTCTTTTAAAACCTCTTTATGATTTATTACACTCAAAGCATTCAATGCTTCCATACACGCAGCTATTAAGGTATTAAAAGCAAAACTTTCTTCATAAACTTCAAAAGATTTTTTCAAAGCCTCATACACTTTCATTCTAGCGTATTTTTCATCCTTACTTAAACTTTGATGATCAATCTCCCCTAGTTTTCCACCTTCCAAACTCATCGCTTTTTCATATAGTCTATTAATAAATTTAAATGCACCTTCTAAGGCACTATCGTTCCATTCAAGTTCCTTAGCAGGTGGTGCAGCAAATAATATAAACAATCTTGCACTATCTGCACCATATTTTTCTATAATATAATCTGGATCAACCACATTGCCCTTAGACTTACTCATTTTGGCGCCATCTTTTGTCACCATACCTTGAGTTAGTAATCTATTAAAAGGCTCATCATCTTTTAAATATCCTAGATCTCTAAGTGCTTTTTGGAAAAATCTAGCATAAAGCAAATGCAATATTGCGTGTTCAATCCCGCCAATATATTCATCAACATTCATCCAATAATCAACACTTTTTTCATCAACTGCTTTTTCTTGCCATGTTTTATCATCGCTTGCAAAACGCGCAAAATACCAAGAACTTTCAAAAAATGTATCCAAGGTATCACTTTCTTTTTGCGCTTCTTTGCCACATTTTGGACAAGCACACTTTTTCCATGTCTCATGTTTATCTAGTGGATTGCCCTCACCATTAATCACCACATCTTCTGGTAAGGTGATAGGTAAATTTTCTAACTTTTGAGGAACCAATCCACAACTATTACACTTAATCATAGGGATAGGAGCACCCCAGTATCTTTGTCTAGAAACTCCCCAATCACGAATTTTAAAATTAGTAACCCTTTTACCTATACCTAAAGATTCAATTTTCAAACTAATTTTTTCTCTTGCTTCGTTGCACTCAATATGGTCAAATTCTCCACTATTAACCAAAATGCCATCTTTTAAAGTATAGCATTGTGCGTCATTTTCGTCTTTGTAGATAACTTTTTTTATAGCTAAGTTATAAGTTTTTGCAAACTCATAATCTCTCTCATCATGAGCAGGCACACTCATAACCGCTCCGCTACCATAATCACTTAAAACAAAGTTAGCTACCCATAAAGGAATTTTCTCTTTGCTTAGTGGATGAATAACATGGAGATTTAAAAAATATCCTTCTTTTACCGCAGCCTGTCTTTGACGTGGGGTTTGATTTTGTATATTTTGAATTTTAGCAATCACATCTTGATCTAATAGCTTTTTTTCGATTAATTCATTTACTATTGCATGATCAGGTGCTAAAGCGATATAAGACACACCATAAATTGTTTCAGCTCTTGTGGTAAATACATTGATTTTTACCGCATCAACTTTATCATTTTCTTCTAGATCAAAATCAAAACTAAGTCCTGTGCTTTTACCTATCCAGTTTTCTTGCATGGTTAAAACTTGATTGGGCCATTTTCCTTCAAGTTTTTTTAAATCCTGCAGCAACTCATCTGCATAGGCAGTGATTTTTACATAATATCCTGGCATTTTCTTACGAACAACTTCATGCCCACAGCGCCAACATTTACCATCTTCAACCTGCTCATTAGCTAACACTGTTTTATCATTTTCACACCAATTTACTTCAGCTTCTTTGGTATAAATTAATCCTTTTTTATACATTTTAATGAAAAATTCTTGCTCAAATTTAGTATACAAAGGATCAGAAGTTGCAAGCATTCTTTTCTTAGAAAAAGAAAATCCCAAAGAAGCGAGCTCATTTTGCATGTAGTCAATATTTTCATAAGTCCATTTTTTAGGGTGAATGCCATGTTTTATCGCAGCATTTTCAGCAGGCATACCAAAGCTATCAAAACCAATGGGATGTAAGACATTAAAGCCTTTTTTTTTATAATATCTAGCCATAGCATCACCAATGCTATAATTTCTCACATGTCCCATATGAATTCTACCACTTGGATATGGAAACATAGATAAAATGTATTTTTTAGGCAAAGAAAAATCATCTTTTGGTTCAAAATACTCTTTTTCTTGCCAAATTTTTTGCCATTTTTTTTCTATTTTACCTGCTTCATATGCCATTTTCACTCCTAGTTTTCTTCTTGATTTTTCACTGAATCTACTATAACTAAAATCATCGAAAAGATATTAGCTATCAAAGCTCCTATCGCCAAAGTATAAACCATCACATTGGCTTCTGGGTTGATTTGAATTAAAGCAAAAGCTGGAATTAAATGCAAATCCGCCACTAAAGAACTTGCAAATAACTCAGCTGCTAAGAAATTTCTAACTCCAATTTTCAATAAAGTAGAAATCAAATTCACACAAGCTGCAATAAATAATGCAACCTCGTTTTGATCATATAAAAATCCTGCGGTTGTAGTTAAACTCATTAAAGCAAAAAAGATATAAATAACCTTACCCCAATTCATTTTTACACTGTTCCTTTTTCATACATCGATCTTAATTTTTCTTTTTCTTGTTTCTTTTTGATTTTTTCTAATTCTTTTTGGCGATATTGTGCAACACTAAATTTAAACCATAAAAGCGCTGGACTTGCCACAAAGATAGAACTTGCAGTACCTGCTACAATGCCTACTATCATGGTTAAAGCAAAGCCTTCTATCATCGATCCACCAAAGAAATAAAGCACCACTACAGTAATTAAAGTTAAACCTGTAGTCAGAGTTGTTCTTGATAGAGTTGCTGAAACTGATTCATTAATAATGAGATCAAGTTTTGAATTTTTACTAGTTTTAACACCCTCTCTAATCCTATCAAAAATAATGATTGTATCATTTAAAGAATAGCCAAGTACGGTTAAAACAGCCGCTAAAATATCTAAATTTACATCAATTTCAAATAAAGCAATAGCACCCAAAGTAATAACAATATCATGAATTTCACAAACTATAGAAGCCATAGCAAAACGCCATTCAAATCTTATTGCTAAATAAATCAAAATCGCAATCAGTGAAATTCCTACTGCCATAAGACCTTTATTGCGTAATTCATCTCCTACTTTTGGACCTACCACATCCACACGGCGCACTTCAAAACTACCGGTTCCTTGCAGTAAGTTAGCAATACTCACACCAATATCACTTCCCAGGCTATCGCTACTTCCTGAAAAACGAATGATTACCTCATTGTCACTACCAAACTCAGTCACACTTGCACCTTTTAAATTTTCATTAGCAGCTAAGGCATTACGAATTTCAGCCAATGGTGCTTTTTGCTCATACTGCAACTGTACTAAAGTGCCACCAGTAAAATCAATTCCAAAATTTAAACCCTTAGTAAAAAGAACCACAATAGAACCAAAAAATAAAATAAAAGATAAAGAGATTGCTGCAAATCTCATTTTCATAAAATCATAAATATGTTTTTGACTAAAAAATTGCATCAAGGTCTCCTATATCCAAACCATAATCTTGTGTTATTGCTTTTTTCCATACGATTCATAAACATTTCAAACATACCATGAGTTCCTATAATAGAAGTGATCATAGAAACCAAGATACCAATGCTCAAAGTTACCGCAAAACCTTTCACAGCACCTGTACCATAAGCATAAAGTGCTATTGAAGTAATAAGTGAGGTAATATTAGCATCTAAAATTGCACTCATAGCATGCTTATAGCCATTTTCCACACTTTGTCTTATACTAGCACCCTCACGCAGCAATTCTCTGATTCTTTCATTAATAATAACATTAGAGTCTACTGCCATACCCACAGTAAGGACAAGTCCTGCCATACCAGGTAGGGTTAAAGTTGCTCCAAACATCGCCATTACAGCAATGATAACCAAAATATTTGCAACCAAAGCAATATTTGCAAAAATTCCCGCTATACCATAATACATCACCATAAAAGCAATAACCAAAATAGAAGCACCCGCTAAGGCTATCATACTCATTTTAATACTATCAGCACCCAAAGATGGTCCAACGCTTCTTTTTTCAAGCATTTTAACCGGTGCTAAAAGCGCCCCACTTCTTAAAGCAATCGCCACATCATGAGCTTCTTCTACAGTAAAACTACCACTAATTTGCCCACTACCCCCGCCTATTCTTTCATTAATTCTTGGTGCTGAATAAACCTTGTCATCTAAAACTATAGCTAAGCGTTTACCTACATTATTTCCAGTATAATCTCCAAATTTCTTCGCTCCTTCTGAATTTAAAGTAAAATTAATCACAGGAAGATTATTACTTTGTGCAAAGCCCACCTTTGCATCTGTTAGCATAGAACCATCAAGAATTGGTATAGATTTTACAAGATATTTAATTTGTGGATTTTTCGCATCTTCAAAAATCAAATCTCCATATTCAGCCGCCTGGCTTGGTGTGAGATTGTTTACTTGATCCATTCTAACATCATCTACTTCCATTAATTGCAAATGTGCCGCTTTTGCAATAAGCTCTCTAGCTCTAGCTTCATCTGCAGCAGTTTTTATACCTGGAAGTTCTACTAAAATTTTATCCTCACCCGATCTTGCTACATTTGGTTCTGCAAGACCAAATTGATCTAGTCTGTTTCTGATTGTTTCAACAGCTTGTAAAATAGCTTGTTCGTGAGTTAATTTGATTTCTTCTTGGGTTAAAGAAAGTGTGTAGTGTAAATTATCAGTTGTAATAGCCAAACCTTTAATGTCTTTTAACAATAAATCCACCTTGGCCACATCATTATCATCTAATAAGGTAAATTCAATACTAGCATTATTAACTTTGATTTTATCAACAATAATATCTTCTTTATTGATAGAATAACTCAAAGAAGAGGCTATGGATTTAACCTTTGATTTAACTGCCTCTTCCACTTCCACGCCTAATAACATATGCAAGCCACCTTGCAAGTCAAGTCCTAGATTGATCTTTGCTCCGCTTTGGGTCTGCATAAAAGAAGGTATAGAAAATACAAGTCCTATAAGAAAAACTACAAAGAAAATAATACTTCTATAAGTAATCTTTCCACTACGCATCAATTTTCTTTGCTATAAAATCTCTAGAAATTTTTACAACTACATTTTCATCATTAAGCTTAACTTTGATAAAATCCTCTTCTGGTTTTACCACCTCGCAAATTATTCCACCATTGGTGATGATTTTATCTCCTTTTTCTAAAGATGAAACCATCAATTTGTGGTCTTTTGCTTGTTTTTGTTGTGGTCTAATAACCAAAAAATAAAAAATCGCAAAAAGCACAATGAGAGGCAACAATGAAGTCCAAATATTTCCGTTTTCTGCCATTTCTTCCCCTTTTTTTAAAATTCATAAATTCTAATTCTACCACTTTTAAAATAATAAAAGCCTTTTTTTCTGCACTTTTATTGTCAAATTTTATTTATTTTTCTTTTTTTGAAAATTTACTTTTTGAATTTATCTCTCCTTTTTTAAGTATCTATGGTTTGGTATTGTTATTAAAAAGCAGAGATAAACTAGCGTATTTTTACACGGGATTTTTTATAGGAATTTTATGGTTTTGGTGGATTAGTTTATCTTCTATTTATTTTGATTTAGCCTATTTAATCCCTTTAGAGCTTATGCTAATTGGCTTAATTTATGGTTTTTTATTTTGGGTTTGTTATTTGTTTAAATATGATTTTTTAAGACTTTGTGGGATTTTTGCACTTAGTTTTATTCATCCTTTTGATTTTGATTGGCTAAATTGGGGTGTTTTAAGTGTATATGGTATTTTCGATGCAAGCTATCAAGGTATTATAGCTATGTTTTTAATTGCTTATTTTTATTATGAAAAATATATTTCAAGATATTATAAAATGGCAATTATATTTATCTTAGTTTTAATCGGCGCACAATATGAACAAAAACCATCACAAACTCTTGAATTAGACTATAAACTAATCCAAACCAATATCCCACAAGATCAAAAATTCATACAAGAAAACCTACAAACACATTCTAAAGATATTTTTCTTCAAATCAACCAAGCTATAAAAGAAGGTAAAGAAGTAATTATCTTTCCTGAAACAGCTTTTGCTTTTGCCTTAAACAAAGCACCTAATTATCTACAAGCCTTAAAAGAACTTTCTAAACATATTATCATTATAACAGGAGCTATCAGCACCACGCCTAACCATCTATACAATAGCACTTATGTGTTTGATAATGGGCAAATACAAGTTTTTAACAAACATTATCTTGTGCCTTTTGGAGAAGAAATTCCTCTATTTAAAAACTTTTTTAAGAAATATCTTTTAAATATAGATGAATTTTCAAGAGGTAAAGAGTTAAACCAATATACCCTCAACAATCAACTCATCACTAATGCAATATGTTTTGAGGCTACCAAAGAAAGTCTTTACAAAAACACACAAATCATGATTGCAATTTCAAATAATGCATGGTTTAGCTATTCAAGTGAATATAAACTACAAAATTTCCTAATGCGTTTTTATGCTAACAATTATCAAGTAAGTATATATCATGCGGTTAATGGAAAAGAAAATGCAGTAATTCAACCCAAAGAAATGCTAGTTTTAAAGATAAAAGAGAGGTTTTTAAAGCAAAACGAAGCCTAAAGGCTTCATTTTACAATGCTTTAAATTCCTCAACTGCGTCTAATTTCTCCCAAGGGTAATCAGCCTGCCCCACTTGACCACGAGCAGCAACATCAGCATACATAAAAGTATCTTTACTTGGCTTATCAAGATTAAATTTATTTTTAATCCAATTTGGAGTTAATGGGAAAGTTTTCATTACAAAATCACTTAAAATATCATCATTTAATCTTGTATTTGTTCCCATGCAGTCTACGCTTACAGAAGTTGGCTTAGCAACACCTATCGCATAAGAAAGTTGCACTATGCATTTTTTAGCAAGACCTGCTGCTACAATATTTTTAGCAAGCCATCTTGCAGCATAAAGCCCGCTTCTATCAACTTTGGTATAATCTTTAGAAGATTGTGCGCCACCTCCTATTGGAGCATAGCCACCAAAACTATCCACTATAAGTTTTCTTCCTGTTAAACCACTATCATGCAATGAACTATGGTTGACATATTTGCCAGTTGGATTGATTAAAATTCTTGTTTTTTCTGGACAAAAAAGTTCTTTTGGTAAATTAGAATCCAAAATCAACTCCATCACCAAAGCTCTTAAGTCTTCTATTTTCATACTTTCAACACAAGGAGCTGAAACTACAATAGTATGAATGCTTTGCGGTTTGCAATTTTCAAAATTTTCTTTGCTAACATAATCAATAGTAACTTGAGTTTTAATATCTACACCAAGTTTATCAGGATTATTTTTTGCAAACTCATATACTTTATCACAAAGCATTCTAGCGTAAGAAATAGCCGCTGGCATATATTCTTTAGCTTCATTACTTGCAAAACCAAACATAATCCCTTGATCACCTGCGCCAATTTCTCCATCTTCTTGATCAACACCTTGGTTGATATCAGGACTTTGCTCATTTAAAAATACCATTACATCTAAATCATCAGGATGTAAACATTGCTTTTTACTAAAATGTGGATGTCCATTATAGCCAATATCCGCTAAAGCTTTTTTTACAATATTTTCATAATCGTTTTTTTCAAGCTTATGTTTTGACTTAATCTCACCACCAATGACAACTTTATTTCCTGCTACAAAAACTTCACTAGCAACCCTTGAATCTTTATCATGAGTTAAAAAAGTATCCACTATAGAATCTGCGATAATATCTGCACATTTATCAGGATGCCCTGCACTCACAACTTCAGAAGTAAATAAATACATTTTTTTCCTTTTTAATGTCTATTACTAAAATATTAAAATTTACAAAATAATACCACATAGTAGCTTAAAAAAACAAAAAAGCTTATTTAAGCTTTACTTTGCTAGAATAAATTAAAATTTATCTTAAAAAACAAAGGCATTGAATGAATGTATTTTCATGCGTAATTTGGCACTATAAAAATGGCAATCTTATTTTACAAATTTGCATTGGAATTTTTTTGGGGATTTTAGTTGGTATTTTTTCTAAAGATTTGGCTATTTTTGCAAATATTTTTGGCGCTTTATTTACAGGAGCACTCAAGGCTATTGCACCTATTTTGGTTTTTATTTTAATCTTAACCACAATTTGCACCAAAGAATTTAATTATGGAAGCAAAAAAATTAAACACATCATTTTTCTATATATCTTTGGTACCTTTCTTGCATCTTTAAGCGCAGTAAGTGTTAGTTTTATTTTTCCTATAGAGTTAGTATTAACCGATATTGACAAAGCATCTACAAGTACTCCTGCACATATAGGTGAGGTTTTTAAAAATTTATTATTCCAAGTAGTAAACAACCCTATCCATGCCCTATCATCTGGGAATTATTTAAGTATTTTAGCTTGGGCTATAGGCGGTGGTTTTGCTCTAAGACATTGCTCTAATGATGCAAAACAACTTTTTACTGATATAAATGAGGGTGTATTAAAAATTGTTAAATTTATAGTCAAGCTTGCTCCTTTTGGAATTTTTGGACTTGTGGCTAATTCAGTTGCTCAAACAGGAGCAGCAGGGCTTTTAAGCTATGCTAAATTATTATTAGTTTTGGTTTTAACTATGTTTTTTGTCGCTTTTGTAATTAATGCTTTAATTGTATTTGTATACACTAAAAAAAATCCCTATCCACTTATTTTTATTTGTTTAAAACATAGTGCTGTTTTTGCATTCTTCACAAGAAGTTCTGCTGCTAACATCCCTGTAAACATGGCTCTTTGCTCTAAATTAAACATCAATAATAGTCTTTATAGCATTTCCATTCCTTTAGGTGCTACGATTAATATGGCAGGGGCAGCTGTAACCATAGCCATATTAAGTCTTGCGGCAGCTCACACAGTAGGTATTGAAATAAACTTTTTACAAGCTATGCTTTTGAGTGTTTTAGCTGCATTTGCAGCTTGTGGAGCTAGCGGGGTTGCTGGAGGTTCACTCTTACTTATACCACTTGCTTGCTCTTTGTTTAATATTGATTATGACATAGCTATGCAAGTAGTTGCGGTTGGTTTTATCATAGGGGTTATCCAAGATAGTGTTGAAACTGCATTAAATAGCTCAACAGATGTTTTATTTAGTGCTATTTGTTCAGATAATGAGCTTAATTTAAAAATTTAAGGAGGGCTTATGAGGCATTTAATTACTACAAAAGATTTTAACAATGATGAAATCTTGGCTTTATTTAAAGAAGCAAAAGAATTTTTGGATGAAAAACCGCGTACATTTTTAGAAGGAAAAAGTGTTACAACAATTTTCTTTGAAAATTCAACACGCACTCAATCAAGCTTTGAAACAGCCGCAAGAAGACTAGGTGCTAAAGTTTTAAAATTAGATGTTTCAAGAAGTAGTTCAAGCAAAGGCGAAACACTTTTTGATACTGCTGCGAATTTAGATGCAATGGCACCAAGTGCTATTGTAGTTAGACACAAAAACTCAGGCGTATCTCATACTTTAGCAAATTATACTCATTGTCCTATAGTTAATGGAGGTGATGGTAAACACGCTCATCCTACCCAAGCTTTACTTGATCTTTTTACCATAATGGAGCATTTTGATTATAATGTTAAAGGTAAAAAAATAGCAATAGCAGGAGATATTAAAAACTCACGCGTTGCTGCTTCAAATTTAGAATTATTACCTCGTTTTGGTATAGACATTACCCTAGTAGCCCCGCCTCATTTTATGCCAAATTATCCTATTAAAAAAACAAATAAATTAAAAGAAGTTATTGATGATGTAGATATTATCATGAGTCTTAGAACACAAACTGAAAGACACAATATTCCAACCTATGCATCGCTTAAAGATTATGCAAATGATTTTTGTATTAGCAAAGATTTAATAAAAGATAAAAATCTCATTATCTTACATCCTGGTCCTGTACATAGAAATATCGATATTAGCGATGAAGTAATGGCTGATAAAAGATGCAAGGTTTTAACTCAAGTTAAAAATGGTGTTGCCATTAGAATGGCTGTATTAAAAAAACTCATTTTAGAAAGCTAAAATCATGCAAAACTGGAACTTAAATACATTATTTAAAGATGAGCAAGAATTAAATCTTTTTTTACAAAAAACCCAAGATGAAGCTTATGAATTTAAAAAACAATATGAAAATAATCTTCATGGTTTAAGTAATGAGCAATTCTTGCAAGCTTTAAAAAACTATGAAGAATTAATCTTAAAACTTTCTCACATACTAACCTATGTGTATTTAAATTTTGCTCAAGATACTACCAAAGGTGCTTTTTATGCAAAATATGAAAATTTAAGTAAAAAAATAGAAGAAAATCTTTTATTTTTTGAACTTGAATTTTGTGAGTTAAAAGAAGAAAAAGGTAAAATTTTCATCACATTTTGTAAAGATTATGAGTTTTATTTAAATAATCTTATCAAACACAAAAAACACAATCTTTCTAAAAAAGAAGAAAGAGTTATCCTGACTCTATCAAGTACAGGTTCAAATGCATTTGCAAGATTATTTGATGAAACCTTTAGTGCTTTAAAATTTAATTTTGAAGGACAAAAATTAAGCGAGGAAGAAATTCTAAGCAAACTTTATGATAAAGATAGAAGCATTAGAAAAAAAGCTTCAAAATGTTTTAGCAAAACCTTAAAAAAACATAACAAGCTTTTAGTATATATTTTCAATATGATTAAAAGTGAACTTGCTAGTATTTGCGAGCTAAGATCCTATGAGAGTCCAGAAAGCTCAAGACATATAAGAAATCAAATTTCCAAAAAAAGCGTTGATGCGCTTATTTATACAAGTGAAAATAGTTTTGATATTGTCTCTAAATTTTACAATGCAAAGAAAAAAGTTCTAGGGTATAAAAAGTTAAAAGATTATGATCGTTATGCACCTATTGGAAAAGAAATGCAGATTGATTTTGATCAAGGAAAGGGTATAGTTTTAAAAGCCTTTGAAAAATTTTCTAAAGATTTTTATATGATAGCAAAAGAAGCTTTTGAGAATAATTGGATTGATATTTATCCTAAAGAATTTAAACAAAGTGGAGCATTTTCTCACTCAAGCACACCACTAAGCCATCCTTTTATACTTTTAAACTATACCAACCAAAGACGCGATCTTTTCACCCTAGCACATGAGCTAGGCCACACCATACATCAAAAACTTTCCTATAAAGTAAGTTTTTTAAATCAAGATACGCCTTTAACCACAGCAGAAACCGCTTCTGTTTTTGCTGAGATGTTGATTTTTGATCACATTAAAGAAAATTTAAACAAAGAAGAACTTTTATCTTTATATGCAGCAAAAATTGAAGATATTTTCGCCACACTTTATAGACAGATTAATTTTACTACTTTTGAACGCAGATTTCATGCTAAAAAAGAAGAACTTAGCGTTGATGAATTAAGTCAAATCTGGCTTGAAGAATCAAGAAAAATGTTTCAAGATAGCGTGATTTTAACCAAAAACTATGGTCTTTGGTATTCTTATATACCACATTTTATACACTCTCCATTTTACTGCTATGCATATGCATATGCACAACTTTTGGTTTTAGCGCTTTATGGTCTATATAAAAGTGGAAAATGCACCGATTTTACTTCGATTTATATTGATTTTTTAAGTAGTGGCGGAAGTAAAAGTCCAAAAGAGCTTGTGGCTATGTTTGGTTTTGATATTGAAAGTGATGAATTTTGGAATATAGGCCTAGAGCAAGTTAGAAAACTAGTAGATGAATTTTTAAGGTTGAGTAATGATTGATAAAATACTAAACAACAAAACTTTTATAGACTTAATGCAAAAAAGCATTTATGAGTGTCTGCAAATTTTAATTCAAGAAGATATTGAATTTAATATTATTGTCAACACCAAGTTTGTCACTCTAGAGCCTCCTTTACCACAAGATTTAGATGTAGTGAGTAAAAATCATTATTGTGTTTTTGCACTTGGTGGCTATACTTTTAAATCCATAGTTTTAAACAAAGAACATATTGAATTTCATGCGGGCTTTGGACCGGATGATTTTGCAACCTTTGTAAAAGTAGATTTAGGCGCAATTACCCAAATTCAAGTTGAAGATAATATCATCTTTGTTAATTTTTCTAATTATTTTAAAAAACAAAGCGAGCAAAAACTTAAAGAAAAGTCTATGAATGCTTTTTTAAACAATCCCAACAATAAAGACTTATTTAAAAAATGAGTTTTTTTGAAGGATTAAACGATAGTCAAAAAGAAGCTATCATGCACATTGATGGAGCTATGCTTATTTTAGCAGGTGCGGGCAGTGGTAAGACTAAAACTATAACCACTAGACTTGCTTATTTGATTGACCATGTGGGCATTCCTGCACAAAATACCCTTACACTAACTTTCACCAATAAAGCTGCTAATGTGATGAAAACTAGAGCATTGGCACTTTTGCAAGATCAAAATTTACACAATCCTCTTTTGTGTACTTTTCATAAATTTGGCTTATTATTTTTAAGGCTTTATAGCGAAAGAATTGCTAGAGCGAATAATTTTGTCATCATCGACACAGATGATAAAAAGAAAATTTTAAAAGACCTAGCAAATGAAAATCTTAAAAATTCCCTAGCAAGCATTGGGGCTTATATTTCAAATTTTAAAAATCAAAGTAAAAGCGCTCAAGAAATTCGCAAGGAATTAGAATTTTTAAAAGATGAAAAAAATAAAAATCACGAAGAGATCATTTATCTTTACGAACAATATGAAAATTTTTTAATCCAAAATAATTTCATGGATTTTGATGATTTACTCATGCTAACTAATAAAATTTTAGAAGATGAACAATTTGCACAAGAACAAAGTCAAAAATATACCTATATAACAGTAGATGAGTATCAAGATACCAATGCCTTGCAATATCAAATTCTAAAAAAACTTTGCACATCTCATGAAAACATCTGTGTAGTAGGTGATGATGATCAAAGTATTTATGGTTGGCGTGGGGCTAAAATAGAAAATATTTTAAATTTTAAAGAACAATTTAATAATGTAAAATTAGTCAAACTAGAACAAAATTATCGCTCAACTAGCGCTATTTTACAAGCTGCAAATGAGCTTATAGAGCATAATAGAAAAAGACTGGGAAAAACTTTAATTTGCACCAAAGATGAGGGCGAAGAAATTACAATTTTACAAAACGATGATGAAAAGATTGAAAGTTTTAAAGTTGCAAGAGAAGTTTCAAAACTTTTAAACTCAGGAATTAATCCTAGTGAAATAGCCATACTTTATAGAGTAAATGCCCTATCTCGTGCTCTTGAAGAAGCTTTTAGTAAAGAAAAAATTCCTTTTAAACTACTAAGCGGAATTCGTTTTTATGAAAGAGCTGAAATTAAAGATATTATTTCTTATTTAAGATTGTTTTCAAATTTAAATGACGATTATTCTTTTAAACGCATTATCAACCGCCCTAAAAGAAACTTTGGTAATGCAAGTTTAGAAAAGCTAGAAAATTATGCTAAAGAAAATCATTTGTCTTTGTTTGAAAGTCTATGTACTTTGCAAGGAAGTGGCTTTTTTAGCAAAAAAACCGATAATGAATTAGAAAAGTTCATACTAAGCATACATAAAATCAAAGAAAAAGATGATATGCTTGGAATGATTTTAGCTTTAGAAGATGAATTTAAGATTAAAGAATTTTACAAAGATAACCCAGAAGGAGAAGACAAGCTTTTAAATATAGATGAGCTTTATGCAAATTTAAAAGACAAAATCACTCATGGTAACTACAATGGCTTAGATGATATTTTAAATGAAATTTCTTTATTAAACGAACAAGATGGATTAGATAAAGAAAGCATTTGTATCATGAGTATCCATGCAAGCAAGGGGTTGGAATTTGATCATGTTTTTATCATAGGATTAGAAGAAGGTTTTTTTCCACTTACTAGTGAATCAAGCAATATAGAAGAAGAAAGAAGACTAGCCTATGTGGCAATCACTAGAGCTAAGAAAAAACTTTATTTAAGTTACGCTAATTCTAGATTTTATAAAGGAAGTCGTACAAGATTAGAAAAAAGTAGATTTTTTGGTGAGAGTAATGTAATCAAAAAAGAACTAACCTTAGATCATCAAAAAAATTGCTATAAAAAAGGAGATTTAATCAAACATAAAATTTTTGGCATAGGCAGAGTCACTGGGGTAAGTAAAATAGGTGTTGAAGAAAAACTCACGATTAATTTTGGAGGCATAGAAAGAATGATAATGTCAAGTTTTGTAGAAAAAGTGATATGAATAAACTTTTTGTAGCTTATAAACCAAGCGGAATGAGTTCTAATGCTTTTTTAAGTAAACTCAAGAAAAAATATAAAAATAAAAAAGCAGGTTTTTCAGGAACACTTGATCCTTTTGCAAAAGGTGTTTTACTCATAGCCTTTGATCAATACACAAAACTTTTTCGTTTTTTTGATAAAAACCCAAAGGTTTACAAAGCAACACTTTGGCTAGGTGTGCATTCACTAAGCCTTGATAATCAAAATATCAAAGAAATCAACCTTATCAATGCTTTTGATGAGAAAGTTTTAGAACAAATTAAAAATGAACTTTTAGGTAAAATCACCTACACCCCACCCGCATTTTGTGCAAAAAAAATAGATGGTGTACGCTCATATGAACTTGCAAAAAGAGGTTTTAAAGTCAATTTAAAGCCCTGTGTTATGGAAATTTTTTATACTAAAATTTTACACTACAATCATCCTTTTTTAACTATAGAAATAGCAGTTAGTGAAGGTTCTTATATACGCTCTTATTGTGAGTTATTTGCTAGAAAACTAGGCATTAAAGCCACGTTAAGCTCATTAGAACGTTTAAGCGAGGGAAAGTTTTTTTATGAGAATGAAAAAGAGTTAAATCCTTTGGCTTATTTAAATCTTAGAAAAAATACGATAAAATATCCCCAAAAATTACACAATGGACAAAAAATATTTTTGGATGATTTAAAAATTCAAGAAGAAGGTAGCTATATTTTAGAAGAAAAAGATTTTTTTTCTATCATTTCTATCCAAGATAATCAAGTGCAATATTATTTAAATAAGGTATTAAAATGTTAATTTTATCAAGAAAAGAAAATGAAAGTATAAAAATCGGAGATGATATAGAAATTAAAATAGTTCAAACAGGTAAAGGTTATGCTAAAATAGGTATTGAAGCTCCAAAATCTTTAATGATACTACGCAAAGAACTTATCGAGCAAGTAAAAAGTGAAAATTTACATGCAATTAGCGATGAAACGATAAAACTTGATGATCTAAGTAAAAAGCTTAAAAAATGAAAGCTTATGCAAAAGCTAATATTTTTTTAAAAATCATAGGAATTGATTCAAAATCTTATCATTTATTACAATCACGCTTTGTTTTATTAAAAGATATTTTTGATGAGTTAAGCTTTAGTGATGAAAAAACTAAAGAAGGATTTGAAATCACTGGAAATTTTACCCAAGATACTATCATACGCAAAGCTTATAAAGAATTAGAAAATTTAGGATTTTCTAATAAATTAAATGAATTTTTTAAAGACAAAAGCTTAAAACTTATTAAAAATATTCCAATTGGCGGGGGACTTGGTGGAAGTAGCACTGATGCAGTTGCATTTTTATTAATGATCAACGAAGCTTTAAATTTAAAACTCAACCAACAACAACTTGAACAAATCTGCCAAAAACTAGGCTCTGATTTAATCTTTTTTTTAAGTGGATATGATAGTGCAAATGTTAGTGGGTGTGGTGAGATTGTAGAATATTTTGAAGATGATTTTACCCAATTTGATTTTACTTTTCCTACTATTGAATGCTCAAGTGCAAAAGTATATAAAGCATTTGATAAAAGTTCATATGATTTAAAAGCAAATTTAAATTTAGCTAAAACACTCAAAACACTCAAAACAAGTGAAATTTTGGAATATAAAAATACCGATTTAAACGACTTATTTACTCCTTGTGTAAAAATTTACCCTAAAATGCAAACTTTTCTTGATGAGGCTTATTTTTTAAGTGGAAGTGGAAGTGGAGTTTTTAAGGCTAAATGATGAAAAAAACTATAGTAAAAAACAAAAAAGCTTTTTTTGATTATGAAATTTTGGAAAAACTTGAAGCAGGTATTGTTTTAAAGGGTTCTGAAGTAGTAGCATTAAGAGCTTCAAGAGCTAATTTAAAAGATTCTTTTGTGCGTATTATTAAGGGTGAAATTTTTTTACTCAATGCACACATTTCTCATCTTAGCACTACTCATTCATTTTACAAACATGATGAAAAAGGCGCACGAAAACTTCTAATGCATAAAAAGCAAATTGATAGGCTTTTTGGTAAAATCAGCACCCAAGGCTTTACTATAGTGCCATTAGAACTTTATTTTAATGAAAAAAATAAAGCGAAAGCCTTAATAGCCTTAGCTAAAGGAAAAAACTTACACGACAAAAGAGAAAGCCTAAAGAAAAAACAAGCAGATCTTGAAGCAAGAGCTGCTATGAAAAATCATTATTAAAAAAAGGATCTTAATGAAAAAATTTACTTATTTATTTTTTACATTTGCTTTTGCATTTTTAATAAGTGCCTGCTCAAATGAAGAAAAAATCGAAAATGAATTTGCATTTACTGAATACAAAATGGGTGATGAAATTCTTTTAAAAAATGTCAATGGTGGCGAGAAAACCTTAGTAAGAACACAAAATGGTTTTGTAGTAAAAGGTGAAGAGAATAAAATTTTAATGTTTGATTTTTTTGGAACCTTTTGTACACCTTGTCAAGAAGAAGCCACTCATCTAACAAGTTTATGGCAAAAAAATGCTGACAATTTTATCATCATAGGGCTAAGTCATTTTGAAAATGTTAGCGACCAAGCCGTAAAAGATTTTGCCATTAAATATGGAGCTTATTATTTCTTAAGCAATTCTAAAGAAAATGATAGAATTGTTGCACAAGCTTTAAAAGATATCAATTACCAAAGTATGGAACAACTTCCTTTTAAAGTAGTTTTAAAAGATGGAAACTATCAAGATTTAACAGATTTTTGGAATAAAGACTCAAAAAGTTATGTGAAATATTATCTTGGAAAAGTTTCTACTCAAACTATGCAAGAAGATATTACTAGGATATTAAATGAGTCTAAAAAGTGAAATTTTAGAACAACAAAAACTAGCAGAACCTAAAATGTTTAAGGTTTTGCTTTTAAATGATGATGTGACAACCATGGATTTTGTGATTGAAATTTTAATGAATGTTTTTCATCATGACTTTGAAAAAGCTAGTGCAATTATGCTTGAAATTCACCATCAAGGTAGTGGGGTTTGCGGCGTATATACAGAAGAAATCGCATTAAGCAAAAAGCAACAAGTTGACATAGTAGCAAAGAACAATAACTTTCCACTCCAAACAAGGATAGAAGAACAATGAAATATAAAGAATTAATTGATTCATTTGTACCCAATGCAAGACACTTAAGCTTTATCAATCACCATGAATTTATCACTTGTGAACACTTACTTTTTGCTTTGGTTAAACTTAGCAATGATTTTAAGAATTTACTAGAAGAAATTGGAGATGGTGATTTACAAGGCTTTGAAAATGAATTAAAAAACTACTTAGCCAAAAACAATGAAATTTTGAAAAAAGAAATAGAACCTACTTTCTCTGTGATCTTAGAAAGCATCTTACATAAACTTAATGCAAAAAATCAAAATACAGTAATTGACTTCATTATTGCACTTTGTAAAGAAGAAAAAGCTTATTCATATAATATTCTCAAAAAACACTTCATCGAGGAAGAAAAAATACACGAATTATTACAAAGTGCAGAATTTGAAAATTTAAAAGCCCACACCATAGAACTAGTTGAACTTGCAAAAAATGGCAAAATAGACCCGGTTATAGGTAGAAAATTTGAACTAGAAAGAATGATGCAAATTCTAAGTCGACGTAAAAAAAATAATCCTATTTTAGTAGGTGAACCAGGCGTTGGTAAAAGTGCTGTTATTGATGGTTTAGCACTAGCTATAGCAGAAGAAAAAGTACCTAAACACTTAAAAAATTCAAAAATTTATAGTCTTGATATGGCAAGTTTACTTTCAGGGACAAAATATAGGGGAGATTTTGAAAAAAGGTTAAAAGATATTATAAAAGAATTGGAAAATATCCCTAATGCGATTTTGTTTATAGATGAAATTCACACCATAGTAGGAACAGGAGCAAGCAACGAAAGCCATGCTGATATGTCAAATTTACTAAAACCTGCATTAAGCAATGGTAATATCAAATGTATCGGTGCAACTACCTTTATAGAGTACAAAAACACCTTTGACAAAAACAAAGCTCTAAGTCGAAGATTTGCAAAAATTGACATAGATGAACCAAGCGAAGCAGAATGTTTTCTAATCTTACAAGGTTTAAGAACTAAATATGAAAATTTTCATAAAATCAAAATCAGTGATGAAATTTTACAAACAAGCATAAAACTAGCAAAGCAATTTTTACACGATAAGTTTTTGCCAGATAGTGCTATTGATTTAATCGATGAGCTTGGGGCAAGTTTTGCTTTAGAAGATAAAAAAAGTAAAAAAATAGTAAAAACAAAGGACTTGGAAAATACCTTAGCAAGAATGACGCATTCGCACAAAATTTACGAAAGCGATCAAGGAAAAATTCTAAAAAATCTAGAATCTAATTTAAAGCAAAATATCTTTGGACAAGATGAGGCTATTAAAGCTTTATGTTCTATTTTAAAACAAAGCTATGCAGGATTAAAAGGCAAAAACACTCCAAAAGGCGTATTTTTATTTACCGGCTCAAGTGGAGTGGGTAAGACTGAATTAGCTAAAAATTTAGCACAAATTTTAAATCTTAATCTTGAAAGATTTGATATGAGCGAATACTCGCAAAAACACGATGTAAGCAAGCTCATAGGAACTTCTGCAGGTTATGTGGGTTATGAAGATGGGGGCTTGCTTAGCAATAGTATTAAAAAAAACCCTTTTAGTGTAGTTTTGTTTGATGAGATAGAAAAAGCCCACCCTGATCTAACTAACATCTTTTTACAAATTTTTGACAATGCAAGCTTAACTGATAGTAGTGGCTTAAAAGCTGATTTTAAAAACGCCATTATCATTATGACTTCTAATTTAGGTTTAAAAGAAAACAATGAATTGGGATTTCTAAGTAGCGATAAAGAAAAAAGCAATAAAGCTATAAAAGATTTCTTTGCGCCTGAATTTATCAACCGTATTGATAAAATCATTCATTTTAATGATCTAAATCAAACAATTTTAGAACAAATAATCCAAAAAGAACTTGATTTAATGGCACAAAATTTAAATAACATCACAATACAAGCTGATAAAAATATAAAAGAATTTCTTGCTAAAAAAACCAACAATAAAGAATTTGGAGTAAGATTGTTAAAACGTATTATCGCAGAAGAATTGGGTGAGAGATTAAGTGATGAAATTTTATTTGGAAGATTAAAAAATGGTGGTGTTTTAAAACTCAAACTTACGAAAAATGAAAAAATCGATTTTGTATTCTGAGCTTTTAAAAAGCCCTGATGATGCACCTGTTTTTATCAGCAAAAAACTAGAGCCCAATTTCCTGCCCTATGCCTATAACCTAGGGCTTTTTCCCTGGACTAGCGACCCTGTAACTTGGTGGTGTCCCTCGCCTAGAATGGTGCTTTACCCTGATGAAGTTCGCATACAAAAAAGCATCAAAAAAGCTCTAAAAAGTTATGAAGTAAAACTTGATTTTAATTTTAACTCACTCATAAAACACTGTGCTTTGAGAAAAAAAACATGGATAAGTCAAGAATTTATAGAAGTTTACACTCAACTTTTTGAACAAAACTTAGCCCATAGTGTTGAAGTATATGAAGATGATGTTTTAATTGGTGGTTTATACGGGCTTATCATAGGCAAAATGTTTTTTGGTGAAAGCATGATTAGCTTAAAAAAAGATGCCTCAAAAGTAGCTTTAATAAAGCTTTGTGAAATTTTAAAACCTTATGATTTTTTAATAGACTGCCAGGTGCCCAATGAACATTTAAAATTTATGGGCGCAAAAGAAATGATAAAAAAAGATTTTTTAAAAATACTAGAAAACAAAGTTTCACTTGAAAGTGGCTTTAAAAATTTTAAAAATTTACTATAAAAAGATATACTTATAAATATACAAAAAAGCTAAATATTTTGGAATGATTTTTGCTTTTAGTCTATAAAAGCTTTATTTAAAGGAAAAAACATGATAAGCCCTTTTAAGTCAAAAGAACTTATTGTCGATGCTTTAGCAGGAAGAAACCTAAGAAGTCAAATGATTAGTTCTAACCTTGCAAATGTTGACACTCCTTTTTATAAAGCAAGAGATATAGAATTTGAAACTGCTTTGGTTAATAGAGCAAATGAAATTTTCAAAAAGAAAGATAAAAACGAGCTTGAACTAGCAAGTACAAATGCAAATCATCAAAAACCTTGGAAATTTCCAGATCCTAACAAATCAACTATTTATTTAAGGGATGGACATTTAGCAAGAAATGATGCAAATACAGTAGATCTTGATGTGGAAACCACTGAAATGAGTAAAAATACTATGATGATCACTGCTTTAGATGGTGTTTTAAGAAGACAAAGTAATATTTTTTCAACCATCATAGATACAAGCTCTAAATTAGGCTAGGAGAAAAATAATGGCTTATTTAAGTGATTTTGATATTAGCGGATACGGACTTAGTGCACAACGTTTTAGAATGAATGTAATTAGCTCAAACATAGCTAATGCCAATACCACTAGAACAGCTGAGGGTGGTCCATATAGAAGAAGAGAAGTGATTTTTAAAGCAACTGATTTTAATGAATTACTAAACAAGCAAATCGCTAAAGACAATAATTTTTTAGAATATGAAAATCCTTTAAATGATCCGGCTTCTCCAAAAGATGCAAAACCTGCTATAATGAGCGTAGTAGTGGATAAAGTTGTAAGAGATGATAAAGATTTCCGTATGAAATTTGACCCATCTCACCCAGATGCAAATGAACAAGGATATGTTGCTTTTCCAAATATAAACCCAGTGATTGAAATGGCCGATTTAATAGAAGCAACAAGAGCCTATCAAGCAAATGTAAGTGCTTTTACTAGCACAAAAACCATAGCACAAAGTGCGATAGATTTATTAAGAGGTTAATGAATGAACACTATTAATGGTATAAATCAATTTAACAATATTGGAAACAAAACCAACAACAATAATAACATAAATATAGGCGATGAGTTTTCAAGCTTATTGAAAAATTCAATCAACAACCTTAATAAAACCCAAGAAACAGCTGAAGCAGCTATGGTAGATATTGCAACAGGTGAAGTCAAAGACCTACACCAAGCCGCAATAGCTATTAGTAAAGCTGAATCGAGCATGAAATTTATGCTTGAAGTTAGAAATAAGGCTATAAACGCATATAAAGAAATTTCAAGAACTCAAATATAATATATGCTTTCAAACACCATTAGAAATAGAGTTTCAAAGGTAGCTTTTGCTTTTTGTATGGCTCTGTTTTTTATGGCCTTGTTTTTACTTTCTACTTTTTTTCTTACATCAAAACGCCATATACCAAACACTCAAAAAGAACAATACTTTTCCGCTCTTAGAGGTAATATCATCACAAGTGACAATTTCACTGTCACATCAAGTAGACAAATTTATAGAGCCGAAATTGATCTAAGAAGTTTAAATCCCAACAAAAAAGAATTATTTTTAACTCTTTTTCAAATTTATAGTGGTGCAAGCGATGAGCAAATGCAAGACATAAAAAAAAGAATGCTGTCTAAGAAAAAAAGAGGTTATAATTTTATATTATTACAAAATATCAACTCTAAAGATGCAAGTTATTTAAAAGAACTATCTAAAAAACTTTATACTCAAGGTTTTTTCAAATCCTTTACCAATAGCAATGGCAGGGTTGAAACTAGAGGTCTTGACATCATCGAACACAAGGAAGATCGCGTATATATGCCCAAAGACTCACTAACACCCGTTATTGGTTATACAAGAACTTATATGGATGAACAAAGTGAAATTTTTAAAAATGTAGGCATTAAAGGCTTAGAAAAATCTTACGATGAATGCTTAAGTCCTTTGCAAAATGCAAAAATTCAAGGTTTAAGAGATATAGGTGGCAATATTATCTTAAATTTACATTCTTATGAACAACGCAAAATAGATGGATGTGATTTATATCTTAACATCTCTTTAAAATTACAAAAAGGTTTGGAAAAAGCAATTGATAAGAGAAATGAGGACCTAAAAGCCAATGAAATCATTGTGGCTATCATGGAAAGTAATAGCGGAAAAATTCTAGCACTAGCTAGCTCAAGAAGATATGATCCACAAAACCGCGGAAAAGATCTTTCTGTACTTAATGCAAGCGCGATAGAATATGGCTATGAAGCTGGATCTGTTGTAAAGCCTTTTATATTTACCACTGCATTAATGCTAGATAAAATTAAAGTTGATGAAATCATTGACACACAGGGCGGTCAATACAAACTTGGTCGTTTTACCATACGCGATGACCACAAGAAAAATAAAATGAGTATGGAAGAGGTTATCACCTACTCTTCAAACGTTGGTATGATTAAAATCGCACAAAGACTTAGCAGTCTTGAAATCGTTTCAGGTCTTAGAATTTTCCGCTTTGGGGAAAAAAGCGGTATTGATCTTCCTTATGAACAAAAAGGAGAAATTCCTAACCCTAAAAGACTAAGAGAGGTTGAAAAGTCTGTTTTAAGCTATGGATATGGACTAAAAACTACTTTTATACAGCTTTTAGCTGCCTACAATGTATTTAATAATAACGGTATTTATATCACCCCACAAATTGCCAACAAAATTTACCAAGATGGACGTTGGATTAAACTTGATGAAGAAGCTAAAAAAGAAAAAATTCTCTCAAGTAAAGCAGCTAAAGCAATGCGACAAATTTTAATCAACGTAATAGAAAAAGGAACAGGTCAAAAGGCACAAACTAAAGGTATCATTATAGGTGGTAAAACAGGTACTGCAAGGATTGCTGAAAGAAAAGGTTATACTTCAAATCGCTACAATGCTTCATTCTTTGGTTTTGCAAATGATGAAACGCATAATTACACCATAGGGGTTTTAGTTAGACATCCAACCAAAGCTTATAGTTACTATGCTGCACAAAGCGCATTGCCTATGTTTAAAGATACAGTAAATCTTATGATCAAAGAAAGTTATTTAAAGCCCATAGAAAATAAAACAACAAACAAAGCTAGTTCAAGCAACTAGCTTTGTATTTCATTTATATCAAGATAAACAATTTATAATAAACTCTATAAATTCCTCGCTATCGTTTGGACAAGCAACTAACTCATAATCAGATTTTGCTAGATGCCTATACTCCACACCAAGCTCAAAAATCGTTTCAGAACAATCAATACAAAAAGAAATAGGATAAATCAAAGCTTTTTGATCTAAATTTGCTAAAATATCGCTAGTATTTGGCTCAAGCCATTTTACAGGACCTAGTTTTGATTGGTATGATAAAATAACTTCATCAAATTCATTTTTAAGCTTTTCTCTTAAAATACCCACATGTTCTTGCATGTGTTTTTCATACAAGTCGCCTTTTTTTATCACAGAAACTGGCAAAGAGTGTGCAGAAAAAATCAAAACATTACAATCATACGCTTTCTTTTTCTCTAAAATATGTTTAATGATCATCGCATTGTATTTTTCATCACTATAAAAAACATCAATAATCTTGATTTTAGCTTGATTTTGTACAGATTTTAATTCATTTTGCACCACCTCTAAAGAACTAGTTACTGTTGTTTTGGAATGATGTGGATACAAAGGAAATAAAATAATTTCATCATTGCTTTTAAAGTCATATTTTGCAAAAACATCTTTTGCAAAAGGTGGCACATATAAACTAATAAAATCAAACTTATATGCTTGGTTTTTAGCATTTAACTTATCACACAGACTTTGTGTAATTTCAGTAAGAGGAGATTTTCCACCCATTTTTTCATAATTTTGTTGCATTGCTTTTAATCTTGATTTTCTTATCATATAAGCTACAAATTTTCTTAAAAATACATTTTTAATCCCTAAGATATAAGGATCATTAAACATATTGTTTAAAAAAATTTCACATTCATCTAGTTGATTCACTCCACCCATATTTAAAAAAAATACATATTTCATTTTACAACACCTTCTAAAATTTCTTGTACTTTTAAAGCATCTTCAATGCTAGCTAAATTTTTACCATCTCCGTTTAATACTAGATCAAAAAAAGCTTCATGCTCAGCGTACAATGGAGAATTTTCATATAAATTTGGAATTTTTTGCATATTGATAAAAAGTTCAAAATTTTTAAGATCAAGCTCATAAGTACGTTTTTTACCTAAAAGTATGATCTTTCTTATAATATATTGTCCATTCCAGCTATCATGGATATTTACTAAAATATTTTCTAATTTTAAGCTTATCATCGCCTCATTTTCAAATTTATCATGATGAAGACTTTTATAAATATTTGCTTTTAAAATTTGTTCTTGACTTAAAAATCTAACTAAGTCAATATCATGTACGCTAAGATCACTTAAAACACCTACATCGTTTATTCTTTGTGGATAAGGTGAAATTCTTTGGATATTAATACTTACAATTTCATCATCTAAAAGCTTTTCTTTTAAAGTTAACACAGCCGGATTAAATCTTTCACAAAATCCCACCCCTACTTTGACTTTATGCTCCTTAGCTTTTTGCTGTAAAATTAAAATTTCATCAAGATTTAAAGCCAAAGGTTTTTCGATTAAAACATTTTTCACTCTAGAAAAAACTTTGATAGCGATATCCAAATGTGTATGAGTAGGTGTAGCGATCACAACCCCATCAAGCTTTTGTTCTAAAAATTCGTCAAAATTTTTATACACAGGGTGTATAAATTGTTCTTCATTAAAAGGATCATAAAGATAAATTTCTTTTACTCTTAAATTACGCTCAAGCTCTCTTAAGTGGTTTTTGCCCATTTTTCCAAGACCTATTAGACCTATTTTCATTGAAAAGCCTCGATCACTCTAGCTTGGTGTTCTTCTTTTAAAAATGCACTCATAGGTAAAGACAAAATTTCATTACTTAAAAGTTCTGTTTTTGGCAAATCGCCTTTTTTATATGCAAGATATTCAAAGGCTTCTTGCAAATGAAGTCCTAAAGGATAATGCACTGCAGTCGGAATACCTTGATCTTGTAGTTTTTGCATCCAATCTTCTCTATTTGAAACACGCACGCTATATTGCGCCCAAGCATTCACAAAACCATCTTTTCTTGGCGGCAAAATACAATTTTTCAAATTATCATCATAAATTTGAGCTATCGCTTCTCTTTTTTTAATCTCTTCATCTAAATATTTTAATTTCACATTTAAAATAGCCGCTTGAATTGTATCAAGCCTTGCGTTTATACCAATGTACTTGTGTTTATATCTTTGCACTTGTCCATGGTTTAAATAAATTTTTATTCTTTGTGCTAATTCATCATCTTGGGTAAAAATCGCCCCACCATCTCCATAAGCTCCTAAAGGTTTTGATGGAAAAAAGCTCGTACAAGATATGTCGGCCATAGCGCATGATTTTACATCTTTTTGACTAGCTCCAAAACTTTGTGCACCATCTTCTATCAAAGCAATATTATGATTTTTACAAAGTTCTTTTAAAGCAAACATATCAGGCATAAGCCCAAAAATACTCACTGCAACTAATGCTTTAGTTTTGGGTGTAACTGCCTTTTGTATTTCTTCTAAACTCAAATTGTAATCTTTATAGTCAATATCTACAAAAACGGGTTTTGCGCCAATTAAAGCAACCATTTCAGCAGTAGCTATAAAAGTGAAACTTGGTACAATTACCTCATCATCCTTACCTACACCCAAAGCCATTAAAGCTAAAAATAGCGCACTTGTACCACTTGAGCAACCTATTGCGTGTTTAATGCCTACATATTGAGCTAAATTACTTTCAAATTCTTCTAATTTTGTACCCCCGATAAAAGAGGCATTTTGCAAAACATCATTAATTGCATTATCAATTTCATTTTTATAAGCATTATATTGAGCATTTAAATCAATAAAAGGGATTTTCATTGTTATAACCTTGTAAATTTAAAATAACGATTATAAGATAGTTTTACTTAATTTAAAGTATTTTTGGTATCATTTTAAGTAAAAAACTAGCTAGGAAAATCCATGGATATAAGAAAAGAATATTTAGAATTTTTTAAATCAAAAGGTCATGAAATCACCCCTTCAAGCCCTTTGGTACCTGATGATGCAACCTTACTTTTTACAAATGCAGGTATGGTACCTTTTAAAAGTATATTTACAGGCGAAATACCACGCCCAAACCCTCCACGCAAAACAAGCTGCCAAACATGCATAAGAGCGGGTGGAAAACACAATGATTTAGATAATGTAGGCTACACAGCTCGCCATCATACTTTTTTTGAAATGCTAGGAAACTTTAGCTTTGGAGATTATTTCAAAGAACAAGCCATTGCATATGCTTGGGAATTTGTAACTGAAGTTTTAAAACTTCCAAAAGAAAGATTATACGTCACGGTACACGAAAATGATGATGAAGCATATGCACTTTGGCAAAAACATATTGAAAAAGAAAGAATTTATAAATTTGGTGATAAAGATAATTTTTGGCAAATGGGCGATACTGGACCTTGTGGGCCTTGTAGTGAGATCTTTTATGATCAAGGTGCTGAGCATTTTAATTCTGATGAGGATTATATGGGTGGCGATGGAGACAGATTCTTAGAAATTTGGAATCTAGTTTTCATGCAGTATGAAAGAAGTGCAGATGGTACGCTAACCCCTTTACCAAAACCTAGTATTGATACAGGCATGGGGTTAGAAAGAGTTTATGCTATAAAAGAAGGAAAATTTAGTAATTTTGATAGTTCTTTATTTATGCCAATAATCGAAAAAATCGCGCAACTTTGCGGAAAAACTTATACTTATGAAAATGGCGCAAGTTACAGAGTGATCGCTGATCATATTCGCTCAAGCGTATTTTTACTTGCTCAAGGAGTGGGTTTTGATAAAGAAGGTCGGGGTTATGTTCTAAGAAGAATTATGCGTCGTGCTTTAAGACATGGGTATTTACTAGGACTAAAAAAACCTTTTATGTTTGAACTTGTTGATGTAGTTTGTACGTTGATGGGTGAACATTATACCTACTTAAACGAAAAAAAAGAATTTATTAAAGAGCAAATCAAACTAGAAGAAGAGAGATTTTTAAGTACCATAGAAAACGGTATTGAAATTTTCAACGAGGAACTTAAAAAAACCAAAGATATCTTTAGTGGTGAAATAGCTTTTAAACTTTATGATACTTATGGTTTTCCACTAGATCTAACTCAAGATATGCTAAGAGAAAAAAATATTAGCATAGATGAAGCTCGATTTAATACTCTAATGCAAGAACAAAAAGATAGAGCAAAAGCTTCATGGAAAGGAAGCGGAGATAAAGCAATTAGTGGGGATTTTAAAATTTTATTAGAAAAATTTGAAAAAAACACCTTTAGTGGCTATGAAAATTATGAAGAAAAAACCAAAATCGTAGCTATTTTAGATGAAAATTTTAAAATCATAACTGAAGCTAAAGCAGAAAGCACCGTATGGCTAATGCTTGAAAAAACACCATTTTATGCAACAAGTGGAGGACAAAGCGCTGATATAGGTTTTATTAACGAAAATGAGGTGTTAGATACACAAAAATTCTTTGATATTAACCTAAGTCAGGTGAAGCTAAAAAACGATCTTAAAACTAATGATGAAGTATTAGCTTGTATTGACACCAAAAAAAGAGAGCAAATCGCAAGACACCACAGTGCAACACATTTGCTACACCATGCCTTAAGAGAAATTCTTGGTTCACACATTAGTCAAGCAGGTTCTTTAGTGGAGCATAATAAACTAAGATTTGACTTTACTCATCCAAAAGCTCTAAATAAAGAAGAATTAAATAAAATAGAATCATTAGTTAATGCCTATATCATACAAGCAGATGAAGCTAAAATCGAAATTTTAGATCTAGAAGAAGCAAAAAAAAGTGGTGCTATAGCTTTATTTAGTGAGAAATATCAAGACAAAGTAAGAGTTTTATCACTAGGTGCTAGCAAAGAACTTTGTGGTGGTACCCATGTAAAAAATAGCGCTCAAATAGGAAGTTTTTATATCATCAAGGAAAGCGGGGTGAGTGCTGGGATAAGAAGAATAGAAGCTGTGGTTAGCAAAGCTGCGCTTGATTATATTCATGAAAACTTAAAAGAACTCAACCAGGTCAAAGAAGAGTTGAAAACCCATGGCATTTTAAACTATGTTGCAAAATTAAAAAATGAAATCACATGTTTAAAAAACGAATTAAAAAATTCCAAAAAAGCAGAATTAAGCTCTAAAGAAATCAATGGTGTTCAATATTGTGTGCAAAAAATCGATAGCGGTGACATCAAAGCTATGATTGATACGTTTAAAAACAAATTTAGCAAAGCTGCAATTTTGCTTTTACAAGAAAAAGAAGGTAAAATCATCATCGCAGCAGGTGTTAAAGAAGCACCATTAAAAGCAGGAGTTTTAGTCAAAGAAATCGCACAAATTTTAGGCGGAAATGGTGGCGGTAGAGATGACTTTGCAACAGCTGGGGGTAAAGATACAAGTAAAATAGCTCAAGCACTTGATCATGCTAAAAAAATCATCGAAGAAAGTCTTTCTTAATGCTTTACTTAGCTTCAAGTTCACCTTCACGCGTGGCTTTGTTAAAAGAAGCCAATATAGCCTTTGAACAAATTATTGTTGATTATGATGAGAGTTTGGTTATAAAAGATAATCCAAACTCCTATGTACAAAAAACTGTCTTAGAAAAAGAAAGGCAATTTTTTGTAAAACACCTTGATTTAAAAAATGTCTTGTTTGCTGATAGTATAGTTTGTACTCAAAACACAATTTTAACCAAAGCCAAAAATGACAACGAAGCTTTTAATATGCTTAATTTGCAAAGTGGCAAAAGCATTAGTATCTTAAGTGCAATGATTTTAATTTTAGAAAATAAAAAAATTTTTAACCTTAGCAAGTGCGATTTGATTTTAGATAAATTTGATCCTCAAGATATGCAAGAATATATTGATTCAAAATCATACGAAGGAAAAGCTGGAGCGGTGATGTGCGAAGGTTTTCATAAAAAGTATATTAAAAAAATCATAGGCCATCAAAGCACAGCTTTAGGACTTAATATAGAACTTTTGAAAGCATTTTTATGATAAAAATACTAAAAATTTTTCTTTCTTTATGCGTAGTTTGTATAGTGGGTGTTTTTATTTTTATTACTTATTTATTTTCAGATTCTGATTTAAATCAATACACCTTTAAAGACTATAAACCACCTCTTACTACACAAATTTTTGATAAAAATGGAAAATTAGTTGCAAATGTTTTCGAACAACACCGCTTTTATGCTCCCTATGAAGAACTTCCGCCAAGACTCATAGAAGCTTTGGTGGCTATAGAAGATACTAGCTTTTTTGAGCATAATGGTGTGAATGTCGATGCAATCTTTAGAGCAGCCATTAAGATTATAAGAAGTGGCGGTAAAACCATAGAAGGTGCTTCCACGCTCACACAACAATTTATAAAAAATACCGAGCTAACTCCTGAACGCACTTTGAGTAGAAAGCTAAAAGAAGTTTTGCTTGCGTATAAAATAGAAAACACCTTAACCAAAGAACAGATTTTAGAAAGATATTTAAATTTCATCTTCTTTGGACATGGATATTATGGAGTGAAAACTGCTGCACTTGGATATTTTAGAAAAAATTTAGATGAGCTTAGCTTAAAAGAAATTGCCATTTTAGTAGGTATGCCAAAAGCTCCAAGCGCTTATGATCCTACTAGACACTTAGACCTTTCTTTAGCTAGAGCAAACAGTGTAGTTCAAAGAATGCATAATCTTGGTTGGATTTCCAATGAAGAATATAAAAAAGCCTTGGAAGAAATTCCAAAAGTATATGATGATACTCTCACGCAAAATGCAGCTCCTTATGTTACTCAAGAAGTTTTAAAACAACTAAGTGGGATTAAGGATCTAAAAAATGGTGGTTACAAAATAGAACTTACCATCGATCTTGATGTGCAAAACATCGCAAAAGAAGCATTAAAATTTGGCTATGATGAGATAGTAAAAAGAGACAAAGATGCTAACTTAAGTACTCTTAACGGCGCCATGATAGTAGCAAATCATCAAAACGGCGATATTTTAGCCTTAGTTGGTGGAGTAAACTACACCAAAAGTAACTTCAACCGTGCTACTCAAAGCTTAAGACAACCTGGGAGTTCTTTTAAGCCTTTTTTATACCAAATTGCCATTGACATGGGTTATTCTCCTATGAGTAAGATTGCTGATATTTCAAGAATTTTTGAAAGCACTAAAGAAGATGAAAAAGACTGGAAGCCTAAAAATTATGGTGGAAAATTTCTAGGACTTATAAGTTTAAAAGAAGCACTAACTGGATCAAGAAACCTAGCTACCATAAATTTAGCTCTTGCCCTAGGACTTGATGTAATCCACGATAAACTTAGCTTTATGGGTTTTGAAAATATACCGGTTGATTTATCTATAGTTTTGGGTAGTTTTGGAATTTCAATTTATGATTATGCTAAGCTTTACACGGTATTTGGAAATTATGGTGTGCAAAAAGATTTAATACTCATTAAAAGAGTGATAGATAAAAATGGTAAGGTTGTTGTGGAATTTAACTCCGGAGAAAGAAAAATCAGCGAACCTGAACAAGCCTTTTTGGTTAATGATATGATGCAAAATGTTGTAAAAAAAGGCACCGGACGCAATGCAAGAGTTGAAGGTATTGAAATAGCAGGTAAAACCGGCACATCAAACAAAAGTGTTGATGCGTGGTTTTGTGGTTTAACACCTGAAATAGAAGCTATCATTTGGTATGGCAATGATGATAACAAACCTATGAAGCAAACCGAAGGTGGCGCAAGAACTGCTGCTCCGGTTTTTAAAGAATTTTTAACAAAATACTTAGAACTTTATCCTGATAGTGCTAGAAAATTTATCATCCCAAAAGGAGTTTATCAAGGAATTTATGAAAAACAAAGAGAGTATTACACCAATACTTCTCCATTTCCAAAAAATAACCCTGCTCTATCTGAAAATAATGAAGTAATTTTTTAAAAATATTTTTTATAAAATAATAAAAATTATCCTTCTATTTTCCTTTATATGTTTTAATATTACAAAATGTATAAAGGATTTTTCATGAATATCACAAACGAACAATTATATAACAAAAGACGCCATTTTTTAAAACTAGGTGCGGGTGCTTTAGTTAGTTCAACACTTATACAATCTAAGCTAATGGCGCTTAATTTCTTTCCTGATCCAAACAATGAAAAGCTAAAATTAAGCGATGAAAAAATCGCAACTAATTATGTTAATTTTTATGAATTTTCCACAGATAAAAAAAGAGCCGTTGAACTTGCAAAAAATTTCAATACTCAAGGCTGGAAAATAGAAGTAAGCGGAGAAGTAGAAGAACCATTAAGTTTAACTATGGAAGATTTACTAGCTTTTCCTCTAGAAGAAAGAATTTATAGATTTCGCTGTGTTGAAACCTGGTCTATGGTTGTGCCATGGGTAGGATTTGAACTGCGCGCATTGATAGAAAAGTGCAAGGTTAAAAGTGATGCAAAATTTATCAAATTTACCACTCTTTTTGATAAAAACCAATTTGCCGATCAAGCTTCGTTTTTTCCAACTTTAGACTATCCTTATGTAGAAGGCTTAAGAATGGATGAGGCTATGCACCCCTTAACGATTATGGCAGTAGGTATGTATAAAAAACCTTTATTAGGACAAAATGGAGCACCGATTCGCCTTGTTGTGCCATGGAAATACGGTTTTAAAAGTATTAAATCTATTGCCAAAATAGAATTTACCAAAGAGCAGCCAAAATCAACATGGGAGATAGCCAACCCTAGAGAATATGGTTTTTATGCCAATGTCAATCCCAACGTTTCACATCCAAGATGGTCTCAAGCTAATGAGCGTCCTTTGGGAGATTTTTTCACCAAACCAACTATATTGTTTAATGGTTATGAAAAAGAAGTAGCATATTTATATAAAGATATGGATTTAAAGGTTCATTTTTGATGTATAAAAAAATTTACAATAGCATCGGATTTTTAGCTTTTATACTTAGCATAATTTATAGTTGTTATCAAATAACACAAGAATTTGATATTGTTAAATCTGTGTATTTTTATAGTGGAATATTTACTTTAATCTTTTTTGGTTTTAGTTTATTTTTCTCACTTTTAAAATACAAACACTCCAAAGATTATCCTAAATTTTTGGGCTTTTATGCTTTTTTTTGGATTTTAATTCATTTTTTAAATTATTTTATCTTTGGAAAAAATCTAAATGTATTTATTTTTATCAAGGATACTTTTAGCAAAATTTTAGAACTAAGTGGTTTTATAGGCTTTTTCATCCTTACCTTAATGTTTATAAGCTCTTTTAAGCCTTTTAAAAAATTCAGCAAAGTAAGAAAGTTAGGTTATCTTTGTTTTCTAATAAGCACTTGGCATTATTTTTTATCTGCCAAAGTACCACAAATTCCACATTTTTTAGCTTTAAGCCTAGCCTTAATTTTTCTACTTATTAAACTATATAAAAATTATAAAAAGAGAAAAAAAGTAACTTTTTTATAAAAATTTGTATTCAAATGAAACACTTTTAAGAGTAAATATATAAATATATTCTTAAAATAAGACTTGATATATCTTATTTTAAGGACAATCATGCAAAGAAGAGACTTTTTAAATGGAATGGCTTTGACTATACTTGCAGGAATGACTCCTTTGCAAGTACTTTATGGAAAAGAAGCCAAAATAGAAGATTTTACCAAAGAATACTACCCTCCAAAATGGCTTGGACTAAGAGGTAGCAATAATGCAAGTTATGAATTTGCACATATGCTAAGAGATGGTGAAAAATTTGACTTTAGCGCTATCAAACCTAAACAAGAATATGATTTGGTTGTTGTTGGAGCTGGAATTAGTGGTTTAGCAGCTGCCTGTTTTTATCAAGATAAATTTGGAAAAGATAAAAAAATTCTTATCCTTGATAATCATGATGATTTTGGTGGACATGCTAGAAGAAATGAAATAGATTTAGAAGATGGTACTATTTTAAGTTATGGTGGTAGCGAAACATTTCAATCACCAAAGGCGTTATATTCTAAAGAAGTAGTAGATTTATTATCATCTTTGGGTGTGGATATTGATGAGCTTGCTAAACGTTTTGATGTAAATTTTTATCCTGATTTAAATCTTAGTCGCGGTGTGTATTTTTCTAAAACTGAATTTGGTGTAGATAAAATCGTTAGCGGCAACCCTAGAAAGGTGATTTGCGATGATATTCCTGAAGGCAGACACAATGGTAGAAGCATCGAAGCTTTTATAGGTGATTTTCCATTAAATGAAAAAGATAAAAAAGATCTTATTGCTTTATTTAAAAGCGAAAAAGACTATTTAAAAGGTTTGACAAAAGAGCAAAGAGATGAGTATGTGGCCAAAACAAGCTATAAAAAATTCTTAGAAGAAAAGGTTAAGCTTTCACCACAAGCCGTAAAATTCTTTGAAGGTATAACAGATGACTTTTTAGCTTTAGGTATTGATGCTGTTTCTTGTGGAGATGCTAGGGTTTCATTTTTACCTGGTTTTGACAAACTAGGACTAGATCCAATCGAGGGAGAAGCATTAGCTGAAATGGAAGAGCCATACATCCACCACTGCGCTGATGGTAATACTACTGTTGCTAGATTAATGGTTAGAAGATTAATTCCTGATGTATCTAAAAAAGGTAAAGATATGGATGAAGTTACTCTAGCTCATTTTGATTATTCTAAACTTGATCTTGCTAAAAACAAAGTACGCTTAAGATTAAACAGCACTGTTATAAATGTAGAAAACACAAAAGATGGAGCTTTGGTAACTTATGTTAATAAAGACAAAAATTACAGAGTAAAAGCTAAAAAAGTTGTAATGGCAAATTATAATAGTATGATTCCATACATAGTACCAAGCATGCCACAAGATCAAAAAGATGCTTTGAGTAAAAACGTAAAAACATCACTTTTACACACAAATGTTATTATAAGCAACTGGGAACCATTTATAAAGCTTGGAGTGCATGAAATTTATTCACCAAAAATGCCTTATGCTAGAACTAAACTTGATTATCCTGTAGATATGGGAGGATACCACCATCCAAGAGATCCTAAAAAATCTATTTGTGTTCATATGGTATGCTCACCTTTAGTATTTGCTTCTATGCAAGGAATCGACCTTGAGGGAATGGATGCAAGAGATAGAGCTAGAGTGGGTAGAAATTTATTATTCACTATGAGTTTTGAAGAACACGAAAAAATTGTTCGCGATCAACTTCAAGGCATGTTAGGTTCGGCTGGATTTGACCATGAAAGAGACATTAAGGCTATAGTTGTAAATCGTTGGGGACACTGCTATTCATATACAGAAAATAGTCTTTTTGATGATAGCGATGAAGTGCAAAAAACTATAGAACTTGCAAGAAAACCTTTTGGTAATATCGTTATAGCAAATTCAGATGCTGATTGGGATGCTTATATGCACACAGCAATTGATCAAGCATATCGTGCTGTTAATGAATTATAAAATCAAACTCCTTTTAGGAGTTTGATAAATCAATCATCGTTTTTGATGCTAATATAAATTAAAGCTAAAAGCATATAAGTTACTAATCTAGTAGCATCAGATAAGCCATTCCAAGTTTTACTCATCCACATGCCAAACCACTCTGCAGCCACCACTTGAAAACCAAAGTAAACAGTAACAAGTTAAAATAATAATTCCAAATTTTTTAGCTTCATGAAAAGTTTTTACATCTGAATTTCTTGCACTAAACATATCCAAAATACCTTTTACATAATAAAAGTTTCAAAACAAATCATAAAAATATAGGCAATATGATGGATAATAGAATTTGTAATAGTCCTATAAAAATAACATTACCTAAATAATCAGGTTTGGTATCCATACTCATAACATGCTTTAGAAACTGAAAATTTGAATTATAATCAGCTATATTACCAAAAAACAATTGCCGCAAGCAACGGTAAGCAAGATAATCATTTTAGAATATCTTACTATGTTCGTCATAAAAAAACCGCAATTGCAATTCATTATGATACTCCTTTTTGTTAAAATTATATTAATATAATAAATATTAAACAAAACTAAAATATCTAACGCAATCTTAAAGAATTAACTACAACTGTTACTGAGCTAAAACACATTGCTAAAGCTGCCAAATGTGGACTAAGACTTATAAATGGCACAAATCCTGCCGCAATGGGAATACACAAAGCATTGTAAATAAAAGCCCAAAAAAGATTAAGTTTGATGATATTTTTAGTTCTTTGAGACAGCTCAAAACAATAAGCTATCAACGATAAGTCATCTTTTATTAAAATCAAATCTCCACTTTTTTTAGCAAGCTCACTTGCTTTAGAAAAACTTATGCTTGCGCTAGCTAAATTTAAAGCAGGAGCGTCATTGATACCATCTCCTATAAAAAGAACTTTTTCTTTTTTGATTTTTTCTTTTATGAAATCAAGTTTTTGACTAGGTTTTAAATCAAAATAATATGTATCGATATTAAGCTCATTTGCTATTTTTGTAACACTTTTTTTATTATCACCACTTAAAATAATACTTTTTATATCTTTTTGTTTTAAATTGGCTATCAAGTCTTTAGCTTCGTTTTTAAGTTTATTTTTTAAACAAACCCCGCCAAGACAAATATTATTTTTTGCAAAATACAAACATATAGGTGCTTGATCTTCAAATTCTTGCAAAAATTGCTTGCTTTTTTGTATATCAACATCATTTTCAAGCATTAATTTTTCATTGCCTATTAAATATTTATCTTCATTTTCCTCATAAAGCAAACCACTACCCACCAAAACACTTAATTTTCCTTGCAAATTTAAATTTACATTCAATTCTTTAATAAAAGCCTTTGCGATTGGGTGCGAGCTTAAATTTTCAATTTGCGTAAGTTTTTGAAAATCTTCTTGAGTAAGATTATGTTTGTAAACACTTAAATCATCTTGGCTTAATGTGCCTGTTTTATCAAAAATAGCAAGTTTTATGCTAGATAAACTCTCCAATACCGCTGGATTTTTCACTAAGATAAAATTTCTTGCACCATTTGCTAAAGCACTGACTATAGCTATAGGAGTTGCTAAGCCTAAAGCGCAAGGACAAGAGATTAAAAGTGTAGCACAAGCATATAAAAATGCTACATTTATCCCTTCTTTAAAATACCAAAAAGCAAACACAAAAAATGAAAAAATAATTATGCATGCTACAAAATAAGCTGAAATTTTATTCGCTAAATTAGTCAAAGGAGTTTTGACATTACCTGCTTTAAAAACAAGATCCTTGATTTGCTCTAATGAACTTTCAATCGCTTTTTTACTAGCTTTAATCTTTAAACTTCCATTAATCAACACAGTTCCTGCTAAAATTTCATCATTTTGCTTTTTCAAAAGCGGTAAAAACTCTCCTGTTAAAAAACTCACATCAACTTCAGCCTCACCTGTGATAATCACCCCATCAGCAACAACACTTTCTCCCTCTTTTACCAAGATCACATCGTTTTCTTTCACAAAAGCACTAGGTATGCTTTTTATGCTTCCATCTTCTAAGATTATATTAGCTTTTTTAACATCTATGTTTTTTAATTTGTTTTGATATTCTAAGGATTTAAATTTGACCTTTTCTTCTAGATATTTACCCAGCAAAACAAAGCTTATAATCATCGCTCCACCACTAAAATACAAATACCCATCTTTACTAAATACCCCAAAATACACAAAAAAAGAATATGCAAAAGAAGTAAAAGCTCCCAAGGATATCAAGGTATTCATGTCTAAATTTTTATGTTTTAATCCTTTAAAAGCATGGATAAAAAAATCTTTTCCACAACCAAAAATCGCTACCATAGATAAAAACATTTGAATCAAAGCAGAAGTATTGCTTTGAATAAACATTTCAAAATACATCACAATAGCACTTAAGATTATGCTTGTAATAAGCTTTATTTTCATATTTTTAAGTTCTTGCACTTTAAATTCATATAAATTTTGCTCTTCATGCAATACTTCAAAACCAAGTGCTTTGATTTTTTCTTTTATTTTTTTCTCCAAAGATAAATCTTTAAGCAAAAACACTCCACTAGAATTCACATAAGAAACACTTACATCTTCCACCCCATCAATTTTTGCACAGACTTTTTCTACGGCATTAGAGCAATTAACACAGGTCATATTGCCTATTTTTAATCTTATCTCATGCATTATCTATTTCAAAACCCAAATCTTGTAATTGTTTTTTAAATTCTTCAACCTGCTCTGCTTTTAAATCAATCTCAATACTTTTTGTTTCAACATTAATTTGCATAGCACCAAATTCATCTTCCAAAGAAGCTTTGATCAAATTTACACAACTTTGACAGTTGATATTTTTAGTCTTGATAATCACTCATTCTCCTTTTTCTCTATATTCGTATAAATGTGAATGAAAAATTTTATTTTTTATTAATTTAAAACCCATTTTTTCATAAAGTATTTTTGCATTGATATTTTCATCTTCAACAATCAATGAAAGTTTTTTACCATTTCTCAAAGCTTCATTAAAGGCATATTCAATCAATTTCTTAGCAATACCCTTTCCCCTAGCTTTCTCATCTACACAAATGCTATCTAAATAAAACTCATCTTCGCATTCTTTTAACACCTTTTCGTTAATGCCTAAATTTTTTAAATGTTCATTTAAAGGCATATCTAGTTCATCTGCCATAATTCCATCATAAAAACAAATCGCACCCAAAATTTCCCCATTTTCTTCATATACGCATACATTTTCATAACTTAAACGATTATTCTCTTGGACAAAAAAGCCCTCTAAAACTTCTATGGCTTTTTGATACTCATCATATCCACTAAGCTTATAAATAAAATGATCCATCGCCAAAGCAAGTAATTGAATGCATTTTTTCACATCAGTTTTTCTAGCTTTTCTTACCACTCTTTTACTCCTTTTAAAATCAAATTTAGAGTTCTTAGTTTATACTTTTAACTTTAAAACAATATAAGAAAGAGAGAATTTATGGGAAGAGCGTTTGAATACCGCAGAGCCTCTAAAGAAGCAAGATGGGATAAAATGAGCAAACTTTTTCCAAAACTTGCAAAAGCAATACAAGTAGCAGCAAAAGAAGGTGGAGCCGATCCTGACATGAATCCAAAGCTTCGTAGTGCTATTGCTACTGCAAAAGCCAATAATATGCCAAAAGATAATATCGATGCGGCTATTAAAAGAGCTAGCGGTAAAGATAGTGCTGATATTAAAAATATCCACTACGAAGGAAAAGCTGCGCATGGTGCGTTGATCATTGTTGAATGTATGAGCGATAATCCTACTCGTACTGTAGCAAATGTAAAAGCAATTTTTAGTAAAAATGGCGGAGAAATTTTACAAAATGGCTCTTTGACTTTTATGTTTTCACATAAGGCTGTTTTTCATCTTGAAAAATACGATGGAGATCTTGAAGAACTCGAGCTTGAGCTAATCGATGCAGGACTTGAAGAGCTTGAGCAAAATGATGAAGAATTATTGGTTATTGGCGATTATACTGCTTTTGGTGAGCTTAGTAATGCCATAGAAAAAAAAGGATTGGTGCTTAAAAAAGCAGGACTTGAATACCTTGCTAACAATCCTGTAAGTTTCAACGAAGAACAACTTCTTGACATTGAAAAATTGCTTGATAAATTAGAAGATGATGATGATGTACAAGCAGTTTACACTAACATAGAATAGGAATAAAAAATGCTTAAAAAAATCGATACAAAAGATGCTAAAAAATACAACTTTGCCATCATTAGCACTGAAAAAGGTGATATGAAATTAGAATTATTTCCTGATGAAGCACCACAAACAGTATGCAACTTCGCTAATTTAGCCAATGAAGGTTTTTATGATGAACTTGTTTTTCACCGTGTGATTCCAAATTTTGTTATCCAAGGTGGTTGTCCTTATGGTATAGGCTCAGGTGGTCCTGGCTATGAGATAGAGTGTGAGTGTGATGATCAAAAACACCAACACTTAAGAGGTAGTTTGTCTATGGCTCACGCTGGTAGAGATACAGGCGGATCGCAATTTTTCATCTGCCACAGCCCACAACCTCATTTAGATGGCGTACATACCATATTTGGACAAATCAACCCAGAAGATAAAGAAAGCCTAGAAGTTTTAGATAGCATTAGAGCTGGAGATAAAATCAAAACAATCCAAATTCTAGAAAAATTTTAAACTTTTTTCTCCTTAAAATGTGTTATGATACATTTTAAGGAAGTTAAAAATGCATTTTATTTTTATTTGTATTCATCTTATTTGTGCTATATGCTTTATCGCTTATGTGTTTTTTGATATATGTGTTTATCGTTTTGCCTATAACCATGAAAGCAAAGAAGATTGCGATAAAATCAAAAAAGCTTATACAAAATCAAGTGTTATTATCTTTGCTAGTATTTTTATCTTGCTTTTATTGAGTGGATTTTATCTTTTAAGTTTTTATGAATTAAATTCTTTTTGGGATTTTTTTCAAACCAATTTTGGTGTATTTTTATTGATTAAGCTTCTATTACTGGCTACAATGTTGATTTTAACATGTTATTCTTTATTTGTTATCAAAATTTTAAAAAGAAAAGATCCTTTAAATTCACATCTAATTGCTTTAATTTTGTGTATTTTTATTGTTATTTGTGCAAAAGCAATGCTGTATTTTTAATGCATTAAAACTAAATTTATATCATTAGCTTAAAAAACAAAGGTTGTTTATGCTTAGTGATATGATTAATTTTTTACTTACCCTTGCAAAGGATTGGGGTTATTGGGGGATCATCTTTCTTATGTTTGTCGAAAGCTCATTTTTTCCTTTCCCTAGTGAAGTAGTGATGATACCTGCTGGATATTTAGCTCATCAAAATGAACTTAATTTTTGGCTATGCTTACTTTGTGGAACTTTTGGAGCACTTTTGGGAGCTTTGCTTAATTATTATTTATGTTATTTTTTAGGACGTAATTTTACTTTAAAAATATGCAAATATTTTGGGGTTAATGAAGCAAAATTTGCACAATTTGAAGCATTTTTTAATAAGCACGGCGAGATATCAACCTTTAGTGGAAGATTAATCCCTGGTTTACGCCAATATATCTCTTTACCTGCAGGATTAGCAAGAATGAATTTGAAAAAATTTATATTTTACACTAGTTTAGGTGCAGGAATTTGGTGTCTAATCTTGCTTATATTAGGCTATGTTTTAGGACAAAATGAAGATTTAATCAAAGAATATTTATATTTGGTTATTATCGCGTGTATTGTTTTTATAGCAGTAATCATCGCTATTTACATCTACTTTCAAAAAAAGAAAAGCCATATTTAGCTAGGTACATCTTAAGTGATAGCTTAAGATGTTTATTAATCTTAAAAAATAATATCAAGTGGATCAACTTATAAAAATTGAGTTTAAAATATTTTAGAATTTATTAAATTTTATGGCTTAATTTTGATAAAATCTTTAAAAATTATTTTATAAAGATTATTTATGGAAAAACCATCAATTCAAAATCTAACCAATTTTTTGATTGAATATATCAGTATATTTTTAAGTGCGGGAACTTATACTGCTAGAGTTTCAAAATGTGTTAGCAGGATAGCTAATGCCTATGGTTATGAAATTAACATGAATTTTTTCTTTCACCACACCACACTTAATATTTTCGATAAGGATGATAACTCCATACAAAGAACCTATATCATACCTAATAAATACAGTCATATTAATTTCAAACTAATTTTAGAACTTAGCGCATTAAGCTGGCAAATTCACGATCATCAATACAATCTAGAAGAAGCTAAACTTTCTTTGTTAAAATTAAATCAACACCAAAACACTTCTTTTTTAGCCAACTTGTTTTTTGTTTCCATAGCTAATGCTGCATTTTGTAAACTTTTTGGTGGTGATTTATATGGGTGTTTGTTTGTATTTTTAGCCACCATAGTCGGTTTTAGCCTGAGAATTTCACTCACAAAAATCAAAATAGATTTAAGAATTCAATACATTCTTTGTTCGTTTTTGTCCTCTTCTATTGTCTTTTTAGGAGTTGACTTAAAGCTCATACAAGAAGCTAATGTTGCCTTGGGTTCTAGTATTTTATATTTAATTCCTGGGGTTTATTTTATAAACTCCATTATTGATATTTTAAAAGACCACATACTCATGGGCTTTAGTCGCATTATTAGCGTGGCTATACTTGTTTGCTGTATAGCGATTGGAATTTATACTACTTTGAGTATTAATGATTTTGGGATTTTAAGATGATTGATTATGGTTCTATTTTTTGGGATATGTTTTTTGCAGCTTTGACAGGATTTGGTTTTGCTTTTGTATGCAACCCTCCTTTTAAAACTCTCATACTTTCAGCTTTTTTAGCTGCTATTGCACATGGGCTACGCTTTACTCTGATGGCTTATTTTGGTTTTCAAACTTTAGCTATTGCTACTTTTATAGCTTCATTTAGTATTGGATGTCTTGGCTTATTTTTAGCAAAAATTTTCAAAACACCCGCTGAAATCATAGCTTTTCCTGCACTTATACCCATGATACCTGGAATTTATGCTTATAAAGCAATTTTATATCTTATTTCATTTATACGTTCAGAAAATATCAACGAAAAAACTAATTTCTTAATCCAATTTTTTGATTATTTCTTAACAACTCTTTCAGTAACACTAGCACTAGCAGTAGGTGTAAGCGTGACTTTATTATTATTTTTTGAGCAAAGCTTTATGATGACAAGAAATGCAAAAAAAGGTAAAAATCACGACTAAAATCAGTCGTGATTCATTTTATTCTTTGCTTCTATACCCATAAGTGCAAAAGCTGTTTTTATGCTTAAAGCACACACAGCAAAAAGTTTCAAAAGCTCATCTTCGTTGCTTGATCCCACAACTTTATTTTCATTGTAAAATTTATGAAATAAAGCAGCTAAGTTTTTTAAATAATCAGGAATTTTTTGCAACGCTCTTGACTCAAATGCATCATTAAACACTGCTTTTAAATTTAAACTTTCAAACAAAAGATTCATACCATCTTCGTTAAGATTTTCAAATTTAGCATGTATTACATCATCAACACTTTTACCAGCCTTTGCAAATACTTGATGAATTCTTGCATGAGCATAATTAATATAATACACAGGGTTGGAACTGTCTTCTTTTTTAAACTCATCAACATCAAATTCTAGATGCGTATCGCATTTTTTACTAATAAAAATATACCTTAATACATCACTTCCTAGCTCTTCTAAAACATCACCCATTAAGATGAAATTTCCCGCTCTTTTACTCATCTTATAAGGCTCGCCATTTTTCAACAATGAAACCATTTGCGCCAAAATAATCTCAAGTTTTTGACTATCATGTCCTAAAAACTCCATAGCAGCTTTCATTCTAGCTATATAGCCATGATGATCAGCTCCCCAGATATTGATACATTTATCATAAGAACGACTCATTTTATCTTTATGATAAACTATATCAGCTGCCAAATAAGTTCCCTTTCCATCATCTTTAATAATCACACGATCTTTTTCGTCACCTTTAGCACTCGAAGCAAGCCAAATTTTGCCATCTTGCTCATAGGTGCCACCGTGTTCTTTTAAAGCTTTTAAGGTGTTTTCTAACTCACTATAATAACTTGTCTCACTCACATAAGTATCGATTGTTATTTTCGCATCTGCTAAATTTTGCTTAATGATTTTTAGCATTTTATCTTTAGCCCAAAGAGCTAGTGGTGCGATATTGTCTTCAGTGAAAAAATCTTTTTCAAATTCAACAAAAGCTTCTTTTGCGGTATCTATGATATATTCACCTTTGTAATATTCTTCTGGGTATATCACCTGCTCATTTAAACAATGCTCTTTCACCGCAAGCAATATAGAAAGCCCTAAAAGATAAATTTGATTTCCCGCATCATTAACATAATACTCTGTATCAAATTTATATCCTAAATGTCTAGCAACTCTAGTTAAGGTATCACCAAAAATAGCACCTCTAGCATGCCCTATGTGCAAAGGTCCTGTTGGATTAGCGCTAACATACTCTAGTAGAAAACTTTCGTTTTTTGCCTCATCTTTGGCAAAATTTTCTCCATCGCTCAAAGCTTGTGTTGCTAAAGAATTTAAAAAAGACTTAGAAAGTTTAAAATTAACATAACCATTTAAAGCTTCTACACTTTCAAAACACTCACAGTCTTTTAGTTTAGCAACAATATCATTAGCAATCATCATAGGATTTTGCTTCAACTCTTTAGCCAAAGAAAAAGCCAAAGGTGTTGCAAAATGGGCTAAATTTTTATTTTTAGGATTCTCTAGGATAAAATCTCTTCCTAGTTTTTCTTTGATTTCCTTATAAACTAAAGTTTTCAATTTTATACCTTAAGCTTTTTTTACTTCTTCATTGTTTTCTTTTACAAACACATCTTTTTCGTTGATTTTTTCAATTTTATGCGCATTATCTTGAACGATTTTTTTATCATCATCGGTATTCATCTCATCTTTAAAGGTTTTAATACCCTTTCCCAAACCCTTAGCAAGTTCTGGAATTTTTTTAGCACCAAAAAGCAACACTACTATCAGTAAGATAATCAACCATTGGGTTCCACTTGGCATATGCATTTTATTCTCCTTTATTCCATTGAATTTGAATTTGTTTTAAATCATGTTTTTTACTTTTTAACTTTGAAGCTTCAAAAATTGCTTCTAGTTGCTTATAGCTTTTTTCAAGATCATCGTTAATAATTAAAAAATCATACTGATCTAAATAAGCCATTTCATCACTAGCATTTTCCAATCTTTTGCTAATATCTTCTATTTTATCAGTATTTCGCTTAAGCAATCTTTTTTCAAGCTCTTTTTTATTTTTTGTGGTAATAAATACTGAAGTGATGTAATCTGCCATTTTTTTTCTAGCAATGCAATACCCTTGCACATCGATATCAAAAACAACGCTTTTGCCTTCTTTTAAAGCCTGTTTTACAGGTATCAATGAGGTGCCATAGTAGTTTTTATGCACCAAAGCCCACTCTAAAAACTCGCCTTTTTCAATACCCTGTTTAAATTCTTCTTGGGTGATAAAATAATAATCCACTCCATGTTTTTCGTTTTCTCTAGGAGCTCTTGTTGTACTTGAAATAGAAAAATAAATATTATCTTTTTCTTTAAAAAGCCTTTGAAGCAAGGTGCTTTTACCCGCTCCACTTGGCCCTGAAATGATCAAAATCTGCCCGCTCAATGTTTATCCTCATCAAAGCTTATATTGATATTTATATTCATCTTCATACCTTTTAAAGCTGCTTTTAAGGTATCATCAGTGATACTTGAAGTGATAGTTTGTGCTATGCTTTTGCTTAACTCATTCACCATTTCATCATCTTGTGGCTCTTGCGATTTTTCTATATTGCTTGTCTTTTCTTCTTTAGCGGCTAAGCTAGCTACAGCTAACTCTTCGCCCAAAGCAAGCATAATATCACTTTCGCTTAAATTTGCAAATTCATCTTGCTCATCTAAAATTTCGCCCATATTTTCCTCTATATTTTCCTCTACAATGCCACCTAACTGCTCATCATCATTATCACCAGGCTCTTGGTTATCAAAATCTTGCATTAATTCCTCATCAAGACCATTAAGCTCCTCATCAAGCTCATCAATGGCTGCAAGTTCTTCTTTAATTTTATCTTGAGTACTTAACTCCTCTTCAGGCTCAAAATCCATAGCTTCATCTTCTAAAAGCTCTTCTACTAAAGGCTCTTTTTCATCAACTAAAATTTCTTCATCTTTTTCCTCTCCGATAAATTGAGCATCACCTGGTAAGTCATCAAAATTCATTTCTTTTTCAACCACTTCTTCGACTACAGGTAAGTCTTCTAAAGAATCAAAAGACGCCGGGGTTTCTTCTATATTTTCTTCTATATTTTCTTCTATATTTTCTTCTATATTTTCTTCTATATTTTCTTCTATATTTTCTTCTATATTTTCTTCTATATTTTCTTCTATATTTTCTTCTATATTTTCTTCTATATTTTCTTCTATATTTTCTTCTATATTTTCTTCTTGGAAATCAGCTAAAAGCAAATCATCTTCTAGCTGCTTATCTTCCAATCCACTTGCAGCTAAAGAACCATCCTCTGATTTTAATTCACTGTCTAAACTATCTTCAAAAAACTCTTCTTGCAAGCTTAAATCTTCTTCGCTTAAATTCTCTTCATGCTCAGACAAATCAATACCTTCAAGCAATTCATTACCATCTAAAGGTGTATCTTTATCTATTAACACATCATCTCCATCATCAAAACTTAACTCATCTTCACTCAAATCTTCTTTTTTATCATCAACTACCAAAGCACTATCCTCACCTAAAAGTTCAATAAAGTCAGTAGGTAAAAATGGTTTATACAAGCATTCAACGCCATCTATTTTTTCCTGATTTCTAGGTAATAAATATATCAATCTAGTACATTTATCTTTTAACTCATCTAAATTAGCTTCTATATCATGATCTAATATAATTACATCATAAAATTCCTCGAGTTCATCAGTTGTTAAAACTTCTTCAAAATCATAGCCTAGCTTTTGAACTCCTAAACTAACTAGCTTTGAAACAGCTGTATTAGAATTTATGAGTAAAACCTTCATTATCATCTCCCGTATAAAGAAATATCTTATTTTAAAACATTTTTAATTATTTATTGCTTATATATTAAAAAATAACAACTCCATATGTTCAAAACTTTTAATCATAAGACTTTTAAAATACTGCATCATAATCATCAAAATGGCAATCAATACCGCAAAAGATAAAAATATCTTAATAGGATAACCTACCACCAAAAGATTAAATTGAGGCATAGTTTTCATAAGCATACCAAAAATCACATCTGAAAGCAAAGATATTGCTAAGATTGGAAATGCCATCGAAAAACCCAATACAAAGATATTAACCATAGCTTTATTTAAATAAAGCATTAAATTTTCATGTGGGTAAAATCCACCCAAGCTAATATACTCTAACGAATTAGAGATAAAAAGCAAAATCAAATGGTGTCCATCAAAAGCCAAAAAAACAAGCAAAGCAAGCAAATTTAAAATTTGTGATATCACGGGTGTATTAGCACCGGTTGTTGGATCCATAACACTAGCCATAGAAAAACCCATAGTAAAAGAAACTTGCTCACCTGCCATTTGTAAAATAGCAAATGTCATTTGCAAAATAAGTCCAGCAATCATACCAAAAAGCACTTCTGCTAAAAGATATAAAATAAAAAAAGAATCAGGACTAGTTCCCTCTAGTCTTGCTAATGGATATAAAAACATTGTAAAAAATAATACCAATGTTGTTTTTACCACCAAAGGAATGTTATTATGTGAAAAAAATGGAAAAAAAACAATCAAACCACTCATTCTAGCAAATAAAAGCATGAAAATGACTACATTTTCATCACCTAAATATTTAACAAATTCCATGATTGCTTAAGTGAAATACCTTGTCGCATTTTTTTGCAAGCTCATGATCATGTGTAACAAAAACCAAAGCTGCATTGTTTTCTTTAACATAATCAATCAAAATATCCATAACGTTTAAGGCATTTTTATAATCTAAATTTCCCGTAGCTTCATCAGCAAAAATAATCTTAGGTTTTTTACTCAACACTCTAGCTATACTTACTCTTTGCTGTTGACCACCACTTAGTTTTGTGATTTTTTGATGCATTAAATTTGCAATATCAAGTTTATCTAGTAGTTTATAATCAATACTTTGCTCACTTAAAATACTAGCAAGCTCTATATTTTCTAAAGCCAAAAAGCCTTTAAACAAATAATGCATTTGAAAAATGATACCAAAATCTTTTCTTCGAATTTGCAACAAAGCATCATCATTTAATGCGTAAAGATCTTGATTATGATAAAAAATTTTTCCTGACTGTGGTTTTAATAGAGTGGATAAAATATGCAAAAGAGTGGATTTACCACATCCACTACTTCCTTGTATCGCAATACAATCTTTTGCATTTATAGTAAAATTTAGGTTTTCAAAAAGCGGAATATCAAAACTGTGGCTTAAATTTTCCGCTTTTAAAAGTTCCATTGTTAACCAATTTGAGCAGCAACTTCAGCAGCAAAATCTTCGGTTTTCTTTTCTAAACCCTCGCCTACTTCGAAACGGATGAATTCAACTATTTTAATAGTTCCACCGAGTTCCTTTTCCTTCTCAGCGATTACTTGTTCTATAGTTTTTTTATCATCCATTACATAAAACTGACCCATTAAAGTAAGTCTACTATCAAGTTGAGAGTTGTCTGCGATAAAACTGTTTAATTTACCAGGAATGATATTAGGCCAAATTTTTTCAGGCTTACCTTGAGCTTGAAGTTCAGCTTTAATAGCTTCTTCGGCTGCTTGAATTACTTCTTGAGTTAGCTGTTTTCTACTTGCATATTTTGGAATTTTATGCTCTGGTTTGTTAGGATCTTTTAATCTTCTTCTCTCTTCGTTTTCTTTTTCTAACTCAGCAACTAAAGCTTTATATTCATTCTCTACAAAGTCCATATCAAGTTCTTCATAAGATAAATAACTTGGCTTCATTGCAGCAATATGCATACAAAGATGTTTTAAAAAGTCTCCACATTTACTAGCCGTAGCCTCGCTATCACAAGCAGCAGCGATAACTACACCCACACGACCATTAGTATGAATATAGCCATTTACTATGCCATTGACTTCAGCTTTTAAAGTAGCAAATCTTCTTATAACCAAATTTTCACCAATAGTTGCAATTTGACTTTTTAGATACTCTTCAAATTTAACACCATTAATTTCACTTGAGTGTAATTCTTCTACACTTTGAAGATTTTTACTCTGAATGTGCACTGTCGCATCTTTTGTTAAAGCAATAAACTGCTCATTTTTAGCAACAAAATCTGTCTCTGAATTAATTTCACTTACCGTAGCACATTTAAAATCATCACTTACTTTTACACTAACTAAGCCTTCAGCAGCCAAACGATCGGCTTTTTTATCAGCCTTACCAAGACCTTTTTCTCTTAAAAGCTGTACTGCCTTTTCAAAATCACCATCAGTATCTTTTAAAGCGTTTTTACAATCCATCATACCTGCGCCAGTACTTTCGCGCAGTTCTTTTACCATTTGTGCAGTGATTTCAGCCATTACTCTTTATCTCCTTCAAAATCTTCTTCACTCATAACTTCTTCTAAAACTTCTTTTTTTTCTTCTTCAGAGATCGGTTGTTCTTCATTTGCTTCGCCATCTTGCTCTCTTAAAGCTTTGCCCTCATTGATAGCTTCGGCCATTTCTTGGCAGAAAAGTTGAACTGAACGAATTGCATCATCATTTCCTGGTATTGGATAATCAACTAAATCAGGATCGCAGTTTGTATCTAGCGGAGCAACTACAGGGATTTTTAATCTATTAGCTTCTTGCACTGCGATTTTTTCTTTCACAGTATCGATAACAAAAATCATATCAGGTTGGGTTTTCATATATCTAATACCACCAAGATATGCCAATAATTTTTCTTTTTTTCTAGTAAGCATTAATGCTTCTTTTTTAGTTAAAAGTTTAATGCTTCCATCTTCTTCCATTTTTTCTATAACTTCTAATTTTCTAATTGACTGACGAATTGTTCCAAAATTTGTCATCATACCACCAAGCCATCTATGATTTACATAAGGCATACCACATTTTTCAGCATACTCTTTAATCGCTCCACCAGCTTGTTTTTTAGTACCAACAAATAAAACTGTTTTACCTTCTGCTGCAGCATCACGAACAATATTATATGTATATCTAAAGTATCTAAGTGTTTTTTGTAAATCAATTACATAAATACCTTTTCTTTCACCAAAAATAAATTTTTTCATTTTTGGATTCCATCTTCTTGTTTGGTGCCCAAAGTGTACACCACACTCTAATAAATCTCTCATGCTTACCATGAAATTCTCCTTGAAATAAAATAATTAGGTTTATTCCTCCGCATTCTTTAACCCATAAGCAACCTAATAAGGAAATTAATGCGTGTGAAATGAAAGAATATTATATCAAATTTTATTTTATATTTAGCTTATTATTGAAGAAAAAGAACGCCTAAGGCGTTCTTTGAGCAAATTAGTGTAATTTAGACCAAACTGATCTTTTCCAGCCTATAGCAAAGATACTTAAGATAACAAAGAATATCATGATGTAAATTCCTGTTTGTTCTCTTTCTTCTTTTTTGCTATCGCCAACTTTTTCAAGATAATCTATAACTTGAGTTTGTGCTTTTTCATTTAAACCAACTCTTGGCATAGCTGTACCATGGATTTTCTTTAGAGGCTCATTGATAAAAATATCAAGATAATCTCTTCCTTTAGATCTAATCATCATAGACAAATCCGGAGGAGTCATACCAAGATAGTTTTTCAAATCACTCATATTTGAACTTGAAACAAAACCATCATATTTCACATCATGACATCTTCCACAAGCATTTTCAAAGGTATGTTTGCTTTTTATAAAATCAAATTCTTTAGTTATCAAAGCTGCTTTTTCTTGCTCTGAAAGCTCTTGATTTTTTGCATATTTTTCATCTAATTCAGCTTTTAATTTCGCATCAAAATCTTTTTCATATGCATTAGCTGTATCTTTGAAAAACGCAATTAAATCTGCCAAATCTTGGCTATCTTGCACTTCATCTCCGCTTAAAGGATAAGCAGGCATCAAGAATGGATTTTCATCGTTAAACTTGTGTGAAATTTGTAAAGCTTTCACCGGATCAACAATCAATGCTGCTAAAAATTTCTCATCATAGATAGCACCACTATCACTTAAATCAGGCGGTGTTACACCCAAAGAAGAATCTGTAATAATCGCAGGAATCCCCACCGCTTTAACACCATGACATGCAATACAATTTCCCTCAAAAAGCTCTTTACCTTTTTGAGCATTACCTTTAGTAAAATCAATTTTTGCTATTTTTTCCCACAACTGCTTAGTCGCCTCTTCTTGGCTTTGAGCGAGTTCTAATGCTTTTTGCGCATTAACAATAGCTTTTTCATTACCCGAAGCATTTGCATCAATAGCTGCTTTTTGTTTTACAGCTAATTCATTTTTAGCAAATTCTGCATCAGCTTTTGCGAAATCAAAATTTACTGGTGTTGAAGGAGGGTTCATCACTGAATGTGCATAAGGTTCAACTCCCCAATATACTAAACCTGTGAAAAAGACAACTATAAAAAATATCTTTAATTCTCTCATTATTAGCTCCTTTTTCTTTCCATGATAGTAATAATTGGCAATACCACTAATAATAGCAATAAAAATACCATAGAAGCATAAAATCCTATCCAAGCATTAATTCCTGTTGGAGGAAGCTTTCCATAAACTGTCAACACGATTAAATCTATCAATAACACCCAAAACCATACAAAAAACAATGGTCTTTCATGTGCAGGTTTTACCACATCACTTCTATCAAGCCAAGGCAATAAGAAGAAGATAATTTGTGCTATACCAAATGCTGCAAGTCCTATATCAAACGCTTTAATACTTCCAATATCAAAGAAGAATCCTCTTAATACTTCATAGCTCCATAAGAAATACCACTCAGGATAAATATGAGGAGGGGTTTTTAAAGAGTTCGCAGGATCAAAGTTGATCGGATCCATTGCAAAATTAAATTTAAAACATACCAAATAAAAGAAGAAAATCATAAATAAAGCAATATACATGAAGTCTTTAGCTAAAAATCCTGGCCAAAAAGGAATTACTTTAGAACCTTTTGTATCACCTGCTAAATATTTTTCAGCTTCTAAGTCAAAATCAATTTCTTCTGCGATTTCATTATTAACATGAGGAATTCTCAAAGAATAAAAGTGAAATACAATAATCGCCAAAATCATAATCGGCAATAAACATACATGCAGCATGAAAAATCTTGTTAAGGTTGGATCAGATACCGCAAAATCCCCTCTTATCCAAATAACCAAAGCATCACCTATAAAAGGAATTCCACCAAAAAGTTGTGTAATAACTTGTGCAGCCCAAAAGCTCATTTGTCCCCAAGGTAGCATATAACCACTAAATGCTTCCGCTGAAAAGACAACAAATAAAAGCATACCACTAACCCAAATCATCTCACGGCCTTTTTTATAAGAACCATAATAAATTCCAGTTAGCATATGAATATAGATAATCAAAAACACAACCGAAGCTGCAACACCATGCATATGACGCCAAAGCCAGCCATATTCAACTTCTTGCATGATAGTTTTATTTACACTATCAAAAGCCAAAGCCACATCCGGCTTATAATACATTACTAAAAATAAACCCGAGATAAATAAAATAGCAAAAAGAGTAGTTAAAATAACACCCATTGCCCATAAGAAATTTATTTGTTTTGGTATCCAATATTGAGCCATCAATACATTAAAAAGCTTATTTACAGCTAATCTTTGATCAAGCCAATCTACAATACCGTTAGCTTTTTTTATTTGTGCCATATCAAGCCTCCGCGATCATTTTTTTATATTCAGGACCTTCTTCACCTAATACCAATTTCGTTCCATCGATTCTAAAAGGAGGAATATCCAAAGGTCTTGGAGGAGGACCAAATACATTTTTACCGCTAATGTCAAACTCACCACCATGACACGCACATTTAAATAATTTCTCACTTGGAGCATAAGCTGGAATACAGCCCAAATGCGTACAAAGACCAATAACCACAGTATAAGCAACATCACCAACAACAACATCTCTGTTGCTATCTTTTGCCATATCTGCATCTTTTTTTAAGATAAATATTGGTTTTTTACGCCATTCGATTGTTCTTAATTCGCCCTCTTTCATACCAGAAAGATCTACAGTAGTAATACCTGCTGCTTTTACACTTGGGAGCGGATCCCACGTTTTTTTCATTGCAACTAATGAAAAAGCACCACCCACAGCAGCTACTGTTCCAAAGGCAAAGCCCATAAAGCTTCGTCTACTTTCAGATGTAGCCATTCTACTTCCTTTGTTTTGATTTGTATGTAAAACATAACAGTTTATCTAAAAAATAATAAATTTTTTCTTTATGCAAAAAAGCTTTATTTAAGATATACAAGTGTTTATTTAAAATAATAAGAGTGTATTTATTTTCAAATTAAAACAATAGACAAAGTTAATATCATCTATTGTTTTTCATTTTGATATAAATATGTAAAATATCCAAAGCAGCAGGAGTAATGCCACTAATTTGCGAAGCAGCAAAAATAGTAGGTGGATTAAATTTTTGAAGCTTTTCTACCACTTCATTACTTAAACCACTTACACTTTTAAAATCAAAATTTTCAGGAATTTTTAGCTCATTTAAATTTTTCATTTTTTCAATTTGTGCTTTTTGCATTGCGATATAATGATAATACTTCGCCTCATTTAAGATTTCATTCAAAGAATACTCATCCATATTTTTAAACATCTCATCTAAAGTTTTTAGCTTTTCTGTATTAAAACTAGCTCTTGCGACAATTTTTTGCAAAGTAACAATAGAAGTAATTTTTTCTTCTCCTATGCTTTGTAAAAAATCATTGTTTTGGCTACTTGGAGTCCATGTAGTTTGAAGTAAAAACTCAAGTCCTTTACTAACATTTTGTTTTATATTATCAATATATGCATAATCTTCTTGACTTAAAAGTTTAAAATTATAACCATACCCCCCTAGTCTTAAAATAGCGTTTTCTTCTCTTAGGAGTAGTCTGTACTCAGCTCTTGAAGTAAACATTCTATAAGGTTCTTTGGTACCTTTCATAACTAAATCATCGATCAAAACTCCTATATAAGCCTCATCACGCCCTAGTATAAAAGGCTCTTTTTCATCGATTGCTAAAACCGCATTTATCCCCGCCATAAATCCCTGTGCGGCCGCTTCTTCATAACCGGTTGTCCCGTTAATTTGCCCAGCACAGTATAAATTTTTAATTTTTTTAGCTTCTAAAGTATGTTTTAACTCTGTTGGATCAATATAATCATATTCTATAGCATAACCAAAACGCGTGATTTTAGCATTTTCAAAACCTTTTATACTTCTTAACATTGCAATTTGCACTTCATAAGGCAAAGAAGTAGAAAAGCCATTGATGTAATATTCAGTTGCATCTTTAGTTTGCGGTTCTATAAATAAATGATGACTTTCTTTATCACCAAAACGATTAATTTTATCTTCAATAGAAGGACAATACCTTGGACCTATGCCCTCAATTTGTCCTGTAAAAAGTGGTGCACGATAAAAATTATTTTTAATAATCTCATGCGTAGTGAGATTGGTTCTTGCAATGTAGCATGGAAGCTGATTAGGTTTGAAATTTTTGGTTTTAAAGCTAAATGCCTTAGGATTTTCATCTCCAGGTTGAATTTCTAAAACACTAAAGTCAATACTTTTAGCATCTACTCTTGGACAAGTTCCTGTTTTTAACCTTCCTATTTTCAAACCACTTTGTTTTAAATAATCCCCTAAATTTATAGACGCAAGCTCTCCTACCCTACCTGCTTGAAGTTTGGTTTCGCCTACATGGATAAGTCCATTTAAAAAAGTTCCTGTTGTAAGTATGATTTTTTTGGCAAAATATGTATTTTCTAAATTTGTCTTTACTCCCTTAACCTCATCATTTTCTATAATTAAAGATAAAGCTTGCTCTTGAGAAATTTCTAAATTTTCAAGTTTTAAAAGCATATTTCTAGCACAAATTCTATAAGCATCCATGTCAATTTGCGCTCTACTTCCACGTACCGCAATGCCTTTGCTTTCATTTAAAATTCTAAATTGAATTCCAGCTTCATCGGTAATTTGTCCCATAAGTCCACCCATAGCATCAAGCTCTTTTACTAAGTGTCCTTTTGCTAAACCACCTATGGCAGGATTGCAACTTGCAGCACCAATTTGCTCGATTAAAGTAGTTAAAAGTAAAGTTTTTTTACCCATTTTAGCTGCGGCAGCACTTGCTTCAATGCCAGCATGCCCACCGCCTATTATGATTATATCATACATATTTTGACCTCATTTTCACTAAAAAGGCAAAAATTATATAATAATTTTTAAAATAAAACACTAAAAATGTTTTTGAAATTTAAAAGTTTTAGATAAAATCCCATAAAAATTAAAGGTATTAAATGTTTAACGGATTAATCCGCGAATTAGCCTTTGTCAAATCCTACGAAAACAACACTTTAAGGCTAAAGGCCGCTTACCAACCAAAACTCGGCGATAGTATTGCTGTTAATGGTGCATGCTTAAGTGTGACTAAATTATTTGATGATGGTTTTAATCTTGAGCTTTCTTATGAAACAAGAACTCGCATAGTAGTTGAAAATCTAAAAGACTATGTACATATTGAACCTGCTTTACGCTATGGCGATAGAATAGATGGGCACTTAATGCAAGGACATATTGATGGTATCGGTGAAATTAGCAATATTATCAAAAAAGAAAATGGAGTAGATTTTTATATTAAATGTCCTAATGATATACAAATTTATATGGCAAATAAAGCTAGTATTGGCATAGATGGAGTGAGCTTGACCATCAATGAAGTTTTAAGAGATGGTATTCGTTTAACTATCATTCCTATAACTTTTAAAGAAACCTTATTCAAAACCTATACAATAGGAAGAAGAGTGAATATAGAAAGCGATCTTTTAGCAAGATATACTCATAGACAACTACACTATAAAAAAGAACCTTCATGGCAACAAATAGACAAGATTATATCACTTTATTAGAAAATAATCATTGCAAGGCTTTCATAGCCTTTGATCAAGACTATAATATTTTTAGAGCAAAGATTTATAATAATATTTTTCCTTGGGAAAAAACCATACAAAAATGCATATTTTTAAACCAAATTCACTCAAACATCATCACTTGCTATGATAAAAATTTTCATTTTGATGCTGATGGAGTAATTAGCAATGAGAAAAATGTGGCTTTATGTATTTTAAGTGCTGATTGCCTACCTTTACTTTTATATGATGATAAAAATAAAGTCATAGCAGCATTACATTCTGGTAGAAAAGGTTGTTTTGAAAATATCTTAAAAGAAGCTATTTTGAAAATGCAAGAAAGTTTTAACACTCAAGCAAAGAATTTAAAACTCATTATTTCAGCAGGAATTTGTGCTAAAAATTATAAGATTAATGGTGAAATTTTAAACTACAGTAAAAAAAATTTCGTATCTTTTTTGTATGAAAATATGTTTGATTTAAAAGCGTTAGTTAAATTTCAAGCAAAAGAATTAGGGGTTGAAGATATTTTTGATATTAATCTTTGCACCTTTGACGATAAGAGATTTTTCTCATATAGAGAAAATAAAACTCCAAAGCGTATTGCCAGCGTGATTTATTTAAAGGATTAAAATGTATGAAATAAAAAATTTACTTGCTTTAAAAATTTTACAAAAAGCTAGAGAATTTGGCGATAATGACTTAAGTAATGAAATTTTAATCACTCAAATGCTAAATCATACCCCGCAAACTCTAAACCAAAATGATACTAAAAATTTAAATGAATTTATCACAACACTTATAAATGCTAAAGAAAAAGCTAAAATGAGTAATAAATAATTTTAATTTTTCCAAGTTAAAATAAATTTTGTCCCTTTGTTTAACTCACTTTCTACTTTTATTTTTATATCATGATCTTTACAAATTTTATCGACCAAAGAAAGCCCTATACCAAAACCGCCTTGATTTTCATTAAATCTTGAATAACGCTCAAAAATATTGACCAAATTTTCTTTTGCAATACCACAACCACTATCTTCTATTATAAGTCTTTGCTCTAAAAGCATTATCTTAATATGACCATTTTTTACATTATATTTTATAGCATTGTTAATAAGATTATCAAACATTTTAAAAAACTGCTCTTTATTAGCATAAATTTTTCCGCCATTCTCCAAAACAAGTTCTAAGTTGATATTTTTTTGATCTAAAAATACCTTAAAATACTCCATTCGTTCCTTAATCAAATCTTTTAAAAATATCCAATCTTTTTTAGCTTCATAAGCTTGATAAAAATTCAAAAAAGTTAAATCTGAATACAAATGACTTAAAGTCAAAGCAGCTATTTTTACACGTTTTAAGGCTTTAATCTCTTCAAAATTCTTTTTTCTTTCTAAGCTCTCTACACTCATTAATATTGCACTAATTGGCGTATTAATCTCATGAGTAGTATCTTTTATAAAATTATTTAAAAATCTTATTCTCATTTCTAAAGGCTTCAATGCAAATTTAAGGATCAAATACCCCATTATACTTACAAAAATCAAAGAAAAAACCATAGCTAAAGCTACCTTAAACCTTATAAATCCAAGTTCTTTAGAGATATCAATACCTTGTATCAAAACTCTCAAGCGATTGACATCGCCTAAAACCTCTAAAGCACTTTGACTTTGAGTGTTTACAAGCAATAAGTTATTTAAATTTACATCAGCTATATAAATCAAGGTACTATTATTGTAAATATTTGCACTATTAAGTTTAAAAAAAGTTGTTTGAGCTGGCAAGTCAAGATTAGAAAAATAAACCTTAGTTCTATCAAATATTGCAAATTTTATATTAGAAATTTGAGCAATCTTTTTAGCACCTTTTTCAATAGGCTTAAAACGTAATTTTTCCATTTGTAAAATCACAAAACGATATTCTTGTCTTAATTTTATACTGTGCTCAGTTATTAATTCTTCTATTAACTTTGCATACCATACACCAAAAAGTACTATAAGAACACTTCCTATACTTACTAAATACAAAGAAAGAATTTGCCATGCAACACGCTTGGCTTCATACATAACAATAACCTCTCCCCCTTTGATTAATAATACTATCCTTACCTAGAATTTTTCGTAAATTTTTCACATAAGCCCTTAGACTAAGTTCACTTGGCTCTTGATCATATTCCCAAATTTCTTCAAAAATACAAGTGGTATTTATAAATTTACCTTTATTTTTCAAAAGTAAAGATAAAAGTTTTAATTCTTTCAAAGGTAAAGTTAAAGGCTTGTCATCTTGATATAAAGCTTGCGAAACAAAAACAAATTTAAAACCATTCCCCAAATCCTCGTAGTCTTCATTTTTATGAGCAAAAGAACGTTTTAAAATAGCGTTAATTCTTATTTTTAACTCCTGTAATTCAAAAGGCTTTTTAATATAATCATCACAACCACTTTCAAATCCCTTTTGTAAATCCATAGTGGTATTTAATGATGTCATAAAAATAGCCGGAGTATATTTACCAGCTTCTCTTAAATTTTTAAGCACACTAAAACCGTCTCCCAAAGGAACTTTCACATCTAAAATCCATAAGTCAAAATTTTTCTCATAAGCTTTATCTTGTGCATCTTGTGCATTATCTACTAAAGTAACTATAAAACCTTCTTCTTCTAAAAATTCGCTAACAATTTCCCCTAAATTAATATCATCTTCTAGCAAAAGAATTTGTGTGGCCATTTTTAACCTTTTTATTATTTTTTATTTAAAACATTATATTTTTTTTGTGTAAATTAAATGTGAATTTAGCAGAGTTAAAGCCAAATATTTATAAAATATTAACCATTTTTATAATTTATACTCTTAGGATTTATTATGTTACCTGAATGGGATCAAAAATATAGTATCAATAATGCAAAAATAGACACTCAACACCAAAAACTCTTCGAACTTGCCGCTAAAGCTGAAGAAATTTCTGATAGGCCAATCTACCAAGTAGAACTTAAAAAGCTCATTGCTGAATTTTTCAACTATATTAAAATTCATTTTCAAGATGAAGAAAATTACATGGCTGAAATTAACTATCCTTATTTAAACCAACACAAACTCATGCATAAACAAATCACAAAATCTATGATAAAACTCATACAAAGTATAAAAAGCACTAATGACTTAAAAGAAAAATTATATATAGTAGTTAATTCTTGGCTTATAGAGCATATCATTCAACACGATATGATGATAGAGTATTGGCGTCAAAGTACCCAAGTCAAAAACACCTCAGACACTTTCAAAGAAGAACCACAAAAGCCTAAAAAATTTTTATATCAATGTCAATGCGAAGGAAAAACTCATAAAGTCCCTTATGACATTCATTTAAAAATACAATATTCCAAAGTGCAATTTAAATGCAAAGAATGCTCTGCTAATTTAATTTTATGTAAAGAAAAAATTGAAATTTAACAAAAATTAATCATAATTTAAAATATTGTAAATTATAATGCCTACAAAACTCTGCTAAATATAAATAAGGAGTTAATATGCTACCAAAATGGTGCGATAAATACAGTATTCACAATGATGAAATTGATAAACAACATAAAAAACTTTTCGAACTTGCTGCCAATGTTGAGATGATTTCAGATAAACCCGTTCACAAAGGACAAATCAAATTTTTACTTGCAGATTTTTTTAACTATATGAAAGAGCATTTTACCGAAGAAGAAAAATATATGGCAAAAATAGGTTATCCTGAACTTGCTAATCATCAAAAAATTCACAAAAGTATTATTCAATCCATGATAGATTTAATTCAAAATATCAAAAGCACTAATGATTTAAAAGAAAAACTTAATATAATTGCATCTAAATGGCTTTTAGAGCATATCTTAAGAGAGGATATGAAGATAGAAAAATGGCATCAAGCACAGCTAAATAAAAACAAATCTACACCAGCCACTGAAAATACACAAGAAATTTATGAATACATTTGCTCATGCATGGATAAAATTCACAAAGTTCCCTTTGATGTGCATCAAAAAATTCAAAAAACCAACGCAAGTTACAAATGCAAGACTTGCCAAGAAGCAATAAAACAAAAATAAAGGCTAAACAATGAATAAACGATATACTTTAACCCTTTCAGAAGAACTTTATAAACGTTTAAGTCAAACTGCAAAATTTTCTAAAAAGAAAAAAGCTGCAATTTTACGCAATGCTTTAGAAAATTATCTTGATGAAATGGAAGATTTTGCACCTGCTATAGAAGCTTTAGAAGATCTAAAAGATGGAGATAGTAAAAAACTAGATAGTATTATCAAAAAATTAAAATGCTAATTTCCTCAGTTTCCAAACATTAACCATCAAAGAGCATAATTATACTTGTAAAAGCAAACATTCATAGATAACTCCTTAGTTTTTAAAGATCTAGTTTTTTACTAGATCTTTAAAGATATATTCTAAATGCAAATTGTAAAATGTTTTCATAAGTAATTAACCAATTAAAGCAAACTAGTATTTTTATTTATTCTTAAATGTATTTTTATAATCAACTCTTTAGTATATAAAAGTTATATCTTTTAGTTTAATATTTTATCTTATTAATTAACTTCATAAATATACAATTTTACTAACTTTAAGAATTCTTATATAAAACTGTGCTATAATACAAGTCATAGTTTTAATTTTAATAAGGAGAATTCTCATGAAACTAGTTAAACTTAGTTTAGTAGCAGCTTTAGCTGCAGGTGCTTTTTCAGCAGCTAATGCTGTTTCACTTGAAGAAGCTATAAAAGATGTTGATGTATCAGGAATGTTTAGATACAGATTCCAATCTGATAGATTAGAGCAAGGTGATACAATTGACAATGGTTACAATAGCTCTAAAAACAACACACACAATTATAAAGCTCAATTAAATTTTAAAGCAGCTTTAGATGATAATTTTAAAGCTTTTGTTCAATTCCAATATACTTCAAAAGATTCTGGTTTTGGTCAAGGAACAACAGGAACAGATACTGGTTCTACATTTGCTGTTCAACAAGCTTACTTAGAATATACTAACGAAGCTTATGCTACAAGCATTGCTTTTGGTAAAATGGAAGTTGGTTCAATCTGGACTGATGATGCTGTAGGAACAGGTAGTAAAATTATCAATAACTCTATCGAAGGTTTAACTTTTGCTGGTTTTTGGTTTGATGCTTTCAACTGGAACAATGACGGAGATTATACAGATACAAAATTACCTAAATCATCACTATATGGTGCAGCTGTATTAGGTGATTTTGATCCATTTGCTTTCCAATTATGGGCAGCATATTCAGCAAGCAATGCTTTCTTATATGCAGTAGATGCTAGTTATAAATTCGCATTTAATGATATGAATTTTAAAATTCAAGGTCAATACTTAGGAAATAGCCTAGAAAGTGATTTTGAAAAATTTTATGAAAATGGTGTAGATGATGGTAACTTCTATGCTGCTAAATTCAGCGGACAAATCTCTGCCTTTGATTTCCAAGCAGGTGTTATCGGCTATGGTGAAAAAGATAAAATTACTGTAGTTACTTTAGAGGATACAGGTAGAGTAATAGCTCCAGCTAAACAAATTTTCTATTCAGATGGTAGTAAATTAACTGGGGACATGGGTGAAAACTTCTTCTATTTTGCAGGTTTAGGTTATACTTTTGCTGAAACCTTAAGAGTAGGATTTGACTATACTGGTGGTTCAACTGAATATGCAGCAGGTAGAGCTGATACTGACAAAAACGAATATACAGCAAGTGTATCTTATGCTTATAGTCCAAAACTTACATTTAGTGGATTTTATTCTTTCTTAACTGAAGATTTAAACACTAATGGTGAAGATGATAAAAAAGATCAATTCATCAGACTTGAAGCTTTATACAAATTCTAATTTTACAAGCTAAGCCTTTTGGCTTAGCTTACTACTATATCTAAAACAATTTCCTCTTTTAATCCTTGTATTTTAATCTCTTTTATTTTTAATTCATTAGGTAAGTTTTCAAGCAAAGTTTCTTTGTTATGTACATCTTTACTTGCTAATACTCTGAGTATTTTACCTCTATAAGCTTTTGCGAAATGACTTAAAGTTTTGGAATTTTTAAAAAAGTGAGAGTGGAGTAAAATTGTTTATTTTTTTTAGATATAATCGAGATTTATTTATATATTTTAAAGGTATATTTATGTTTCGCTTGTTTATTATAAGTATTTTATTTGCCAATTCGCTATTGGCTTTTAATATAAAATCTTTATTTACCTATACTTTTAATGATAATATTAGTTATGACTTAGAAAAAGCTAAAAAAATATATTTTAAAAATAAATGCAACACTTGTCATGGAGAAAATGGTGAAAAAAATTCTTATGGCAAAAGAGCTCTTAAGGATTTGAGTCCAGAAGAAATCAAAGGTGCTTTGAAAGATTATGCTAATGGTTATTTTGAAAATAAATCAAGTGATAATATTCAAATGAGTTTATATGCTAAAAAACTAAATGATAATGATATGAATCACATCATAGCTTATTTAAAGGGGCAGAATTTTTCTATAGAACTTAATCAAAAAGATCTTTTAGAAGAAGAACCTGCTCCCAAAACAAAAAATAATATATTTTTAAAATAACAAAAAGGAGTTTTTATGAAAAAAAATCTACTATTAGCTAGCTTACTTTATGCTAGTTCAATTTATGCCGCAGAAGTAAAAATAGGTGTTGTTTTACCACTTACCGGTGCTTTAGCAGCTTATGGTAATGATGTATACGAGGGTATTAAACTAGCCAATACTTTAAATCCAAACTTAAAAAATGGAGATAGTATTAAAATCATAACCATTGACACAAAAGGTGATAAAATAGAAGCAGCAAATGCCACTACAAGACTTATCTCTCAAGATAAAGTTTTAGGGCTCATAGGTGAAGCTGTTACACCAAACACTATGCAAGTTTTATCTATAGCTGAAGAAAGAAAAGTTCCAGCTATAGCTCCAGTTGCTTCAGGTGATAAGCTTTTAGATAAAAAAAGCTACGCTAGTAGAGTTTGCTTTATGGATAGTTTTCAAGGAAATAAATTTGCAAACTATACTTATAAAGATTTAAATTTAAAAAGTGTAGTTGTGATAGTTGATCAAAGCAATGTATATTCACTAGGCTTAGCAAGGGCTTTTGAAAAAGAATTCAAAAAAAATGGTGGAAAAGTGCTTAAAAAATTAACTATTTCTTCAGGCGATAAAGACTTTAAAGCTATTGTTTCACAACTTAAAAGTATCAACCCTGATTTTGTTTATATGCCAATTTATCATCCAGAGGCTGCTTTAATAGCAAGACAAGCAAAAGCAATTGGTTTTAATAAACTTTTAAGTGCAGGAGATGGGGTAAATAATAAAACATTTATCGAGCTTGGTGGTGATGCTGTAAACGGAGTAATCTTTACTGATAGTTTTGATTACAATAACCCTCCAACAACTCTATCTAAAAAATTCATTGATGCTTATGAAAAAGATCATGGCACCAAAGAACTTCCTGCATTTTCTGCTATGGGAGCTGATGCTTATTATGTAATGATAAATGCAATGAATGAATGCTCTAATAATTTAAATACACAATGCATTAATGATAAAATTCATTCAACCAGTAATTTTGAAGGTGTAGGTGGAGTCATAAGTATAGATGCTAGTGGCAATGCAAGTCGTTCTGTAATTATAAAAGAAATACAAGAACAAAAACAAGTTTATAAAACTATTATTAATCCTTGAAAGGTTAAACTATGAAAAAAATCAGTATAGCTATATTATCTATCATAGCTTGCAATATTATACAAGCAAAAGAAATTAACATTGGCGTAGTTTTACCTCTAACAGGAGCAACTGCTGCTTATGGACAAAGCGCCTTAGATGGAATAAAAATTGCCAATTTTATGAAAAACACTTTAAGCAATGGCGATAAAGTAAATTTAGTTGTGGTCGATACAAAGGGCGATAAAATAGAAAGTGCGAATGCCAGTGCAAGATTGATTTCACAAAATAAAGCTTATGCGCTTATTGGCGAAATGCTAACAGCTAATACTCTACAAGTGATAAGAATCGGTGAAGAGAAAAAGATTCCGGTGGTTGCTCCTGCGGCTACTGCTGATAAAATTTTAAATAAAAAATTATATGCTAGTAGAGTTTGTTTTATGGATAGTTTCCAAGGTTCATCTTTGGCTACTTATGTAAAAAATAAACTAAATTATACCAAGGCTGTAATTATTAGCGATCAAAGTACGGATTATTCTTTGGGTTTAACTAGAGCCTTTGAAAAAGAATTTAATAAACAAGGTGGAAAAATTTTAGATAAATTTAGAATTACAGCAGGTGATAAAGATTTTAAAGCCATTCTTTCACAAATTAAAAATTTAAAACCTGATTTTATTTTTCTTCCAATATATTACACAGAAGCTTCTTTATTTGCACGCCAAGCAAAAGCAATGGGTATAAATATCCCTATGGGTTCAGCAGATGGGGTTGCCGATGAAACCTTTATCAATCTAGCTCAAGAAGCAGCTGAAGGATATTTATTTACTGATAGTTTTGATTATAACAATCCGCCAACACAGCTTTCAAAAGACTTCATACTAGCCTATGAAAATGAAAAACAAAGCAAAGAAGTTCCAAATTTCACAGCCATGGGTGCGGATGCGTATTTTGTGATTTTTGAGGCTATGCAAAAATGTATTAATGATTTTAATAGTGAATGTATCAATAATAATATCCACGCTACTTCAAAATTTGAAGGAGTTAGCGGGGTAATTAGCATTGATAAATCAGGTAATGCCGCACGTTCAATTGTTATAAAATCAATAGAAAATCAAAAACAAGTTTATAAAGATACGATTCTTCCGTAAATAAAATTTTAAGAGGTTCAATGGATAGTTCTTTAATTTTACAGCAAATTATAAATGGTTTTAGCTTAGGTAGCATGTATGCACTTATTGCTATAGGCTATACAATGGTCTATGGCGTTTTAAGATTGATCAATTTTGCACATGGTGATATCATGATGGTAGGTGCATATTCGGCTTTATTTTGTGTTACAAGTATGAATATACCTTTTTTAGGTGCTCTTTCTTTGGCTATGTTATTTGCGGCAGCTTTAGGTATAGCTATTGATAGAGTAGCTTATAAACCTTTAAGAAAAGCACCTAGAATTTCTTTACTTATCACAGCCATAGGTATAAGTTTTTTAATACAAAATGTGTTTAATGTCTTATTTGGCTCAACTCCAAAATATTTTCCTGTACCAAGTTATTTTGAAACAGTGATGAATTTCAATAATATCAGCATTAGTATCAATAGTATTTTAGTGCCTATTTTAACATTTTTCATATTATTAGTAGTTTTATTCATACTTTATAAAAGCAAATATGGCATTGCTATTAGAGCTTTAGCTTTTGATATTCATACTGTAAATTTAATGGGTATTGATGCAAATCGTATTATTGCTATTGTTTTTGCATTAGGTTCAGCTTTAGCTGCTATTGGTGGTATTTTTTGGGCTGTTAGTTATCCTTCTGTTGAACCTAGCATGGGAACCCTTATAGGACTCAAAGCCTTTGGTGCTGCTGTTTTAGGTGGTATTGGTTCGGTTGCTGGAGCAGTTTTAGGTGGTTTGATTATAGGATTTACAGAAGTTGTTGTAGTTGCTATTTTTCCTGATCTTTCTGGTTTTAAAGATGCTTTTGCATTTATCTTTTTAGTATTAATTTTACTTTTTAAGCCAACCGGAATTTTGGGCATAAATTTTGAAAAAAGTAGGTTTTAAGATGGTTGCAAGAAAAATTATACATTTAAGTTTTTTTATCATAGCACTTGCTTTTCTTTTTATATCTCCTTATTTTTTCAATGATTATAAAATGGGAATTTTAAGTAATATTGCTATTTTTGTAATCTTAGCAGTAAGTTATAATCTTATTAATGGAGTTACAGGGCAATTTTCATTAGAACCAAATGGCTTTGTAGCTATAGGAGCTTATGTTACAGCTTTAGTTTTGCTTACAAGTGAAAGCAAAATCGATCAGTTTTCCTTAGAAGATCCAAGTAGTTTTATCTTGATGATACATTCGCCAAGTTTTATTGTAGCTTTACTTGCTGCTGGACTTTGTGCTATGCTTTTATCTTTAGTTTTAGCTTTTGCAGTATTTAGAGTTCGAGGAGATTATTTAGCTATTGTAACACTAGGTTTTGGTATTATCATCAAACTGGTGGCGATTAACTTTGCTTCTATTACAAATGGCTCTTTAGGTTTAAATGATATTCCTAAGCATACTACCTTATACTGGAGTGGTGGGATTGCTATATTTTCTGTTATTATCATATTAAACATTGTTAGTTCAAAATTTGGTAGAGCCATGAAAGCTGTAAGAGATGATGAGGATGCGGCATTAGCAATGGGCATAAATACCTTTAATATCAAAACCCTAGCTTTTAGCACTTCAGCATTTTTAGAAGGTGTTGGAGGAGGCTTGTTAGCTTGTGCGCTAGCTTCAGTTTCACCTGAGCAATTTGACTTTTTATTTACTTTCCAACTTTTAATCATCATTGTTTTGGGTGGTTTAGGCTCAACTACCGGTGCTATCATAGGTGCTATTTTGGTGATAGGCGGAAGTGAATATTTGAGATTTTTAGATGAAAGTATGAATATTTTTGGCTATGAAACTCCTGCTATGCCTGGTCTTAGAATGGTTGTATTTTCTGTTATATTAATTTTAGTAATGCTTTTTGCAAGAAGAGGAATAATGGGCGATAAAGAATTAACAGATATTTTATTTAAGTTTTCTAAAAGGAAGAAAAAATGATTTTAGAACTTAAAGAAATTCATAAAAATTTTGGTGGAGTTAATGCTATAGCAAATACTTCATTTGCCATTAAAGAAAGTGAAATTTTTGGACTTATAGGCCCAAATGGTGCAGGAAAAACCACACTATTTAATATTATTACAGGAAATTATAAGCCAAGTAGCGGAGAAGTCTTTTTTCTAGGAAAAAAAATTGATCATTTAAAACCACACAAAATAGTTCATCTGGGTATAGCAAGAACTTTTCAAAACATCAGACTTTTTTCAAGCATGAGTGTTTTAGAAAATGTATTGATTGGCTTTGATAAGAGTATTAAATATAATATTTTTGAAGCTTTTTTACACCTTGGAAGATTTTCCAAAGTAGAAAAAAATGCGAAAAAAGCAGCTTATGAAATTTTAGAACAACTCAATATTGCTTATTTAGCCAATGAAAAAGCTACTAGTTTAAGCTATGGTCAGCAAAGAAAAGTTGAAATAGCAAGAGCCTTAGCAACAAATCCTAAGCTTTTATTGCTAGATGAACCTGCAGCAGGTATGAATTCTACAGAAAGTGATGATTTAGCTGAGTTAATTTTTAACATAAGAGATAGCAAAAAAATTAGTGTTTTGCTTATTGAGCATGATATGAAATTTGTGAATAAGCTTTGTGATAGAGTTATGGTGCTTGATTATGGTAAGACTATTTTTGAGGGAAAACCAAACGATGCGGTGCAAAACCCTGAAGTAATTAGTGCATATTTGGGAGATTTTAATGCTAGTAGTTAAGGATTTACATGTTTATTATGGTTTAATAGAAGCTGTTAAAGGTATTGATTTTACCATAAAAACAGGAAGTATAGTTAGCTTAATAGGTTCAAATGGCGCAGGAAAAACATCAACACTTAGTGCAATGTTAAATTGTGTTAAAAAAACCGGTGAAGTAACCTTTTTAGGCTATGATACTCAAAGACACCTACCTCACACTCTAGTTCAAAAAGGTATTGCTTTAGTGCCCGAAGGAAGAAGAGTTTTTATCAATCTCACCATAGAAGAAAATTTAAAAATCGGTGCTTTTAATAATGCAGAAAATTATGAGCATTTAAAAAATCAAATGTATAGACTTTTCCCAAGATTAAAAGATAAAAAAAATGCATTAGCAGGAACTTTAAGTGGCGGAGAAGCCCAAATGCTAGCTATCTCAAGAGCACTTATGAGTGAGCCAAAACTTTTAATGCTTGATGAGCCTTCATTAGGTCTTGCTCCAAAAATAGTTGGAGAGGTTTTTGATATTATAGTCAAATTAAAAGAAGAAGGAATCACTATTTTATTAGTAGAACAAAATGCATTTTCAGCTTTAAAAATCAGCGATTATGCTTATGTTTTAGAAAATGGCAAAATCGCCATGCATGCACCCGGAAAAGATCTTATCGGTAATGATGAGATTAGAAAAAAATACCTTGGAGCTTAATTCATGAAAAAACAACTTTTAGCCTTTGGGAATATAAAAATTTCAATTTTTTTATTTTTAATTTTTGCCCTATTTTGCGCCCTAGCTACTTTCATAGAAAGTGCTTATAACACTCCAACAGCTTGGGCAATGATCTATGGCTCTTCTTGGTTTGCCTTTATACAGCTCATACTAGGGATTAATCTTTTAGCAGCTCTTTTTAAATATAAAATGTTTAATAAGAAAAAAATACCGCTTTTAATTTTCCATATCTCATTTTTATTTATATTATTAGGTTCAGCTATGACTAGATATATGGGATTTGAAGGAAATTTACATATTAGAGAAAATGAAAAAAACAACATCATTGAAACTTCAAAAAGTTATATCTATATAGCAACTTTAAAAGATGATAAAGTATATAGTGCTGCAAAATCTGAATATATTGCTACCTTACCTTTTGTAAATGATTTTTCATTTAATTTAATCTTACCTGATGAAAAAGCTCAAATTTCATATGAAAATTTAATCTTAGATGCAAAAGAAATTTATATTGATGATAACAATTCTGCTCCTCTTTTATCTTTAATGCTTTCACAAAATAATGAGTCCAAAGAATTGCTTTTTCAAGCAGGAGATATTGAAAATATCAACGGTGTTAATATAGCATTTTTAAACGACTCTGCTCCAAGTCCTTATATAAAAATTGATAAAGATTTAAAACTTAGTGCTGACTTTGATTTAAAATACATGTCAATGAGCGATGGAAAAGAAAATATTTTAAAAGCAAATCAAAAAGCACAAGCTAAAGATTTAAGATTATATTCTTTTAATGATATTAATTTAGTGGTTAAATTTGCTTCCTTGCATGGTAAAAAAACCTTAGAAGGTATTAATCAAGTTCAAGATGAAAGCTATTTTACTTGGTTTAAAAATAGTTGGATAGAGCTAGGGCGCAACGCTTTGATTTCTTTATTTGGCGAGGCAAAATATTGGAATAATTCTTTATTAAACAACTTCAAAGATTTTGCACAAAGCACTAAATATATGCCAACTCAACTTTCAGATAACGCCATTAATGCTTTGAAACTAAAACTAAGCTATAAAGGAGAATCTAAAGAAGTTTTCCTAGTAGAATACAACTCACCTATTCGTATTGATGTAGCAGGCCAACCTTTCTTTTTAAGATGGGGTCCTAAAGGAATAGAAATGCCATTTGAAATGTACTTAAAAGACTTTGAACTAAAACGCTATCCTGGCTCGATGTCACCTATGTCTTATGCAAGTTATGTCGAAATTAACAATGCTAATCAAAAGTTAGAATACAAAATTTTCATGAATAATGTTTTAGATTATCAAGGTTATAGATTTTACCAAAGTTCTTATGATCAAGATGAGCTTGGCACTATACTTTCAGTTAATAAAGATCCGGGTAAAATTCCTACATACATAGGATATTTTTTACTTACACTAGGAATGTTTTTAAATATTTTAAATCCTCATTCAAGATTTAGAACCTTAGCTAAATTAATCAATCAAGACACTCTTAAAAAAACAAGTGCTATTTTGGCATTTATATTAGTTTTTTTTGCAAGCCAAAATACTTATGCAAATGAACCCATCAAGGTGGATGAAACACATGCTAAGGAACTTGCTTCTTTAGTAGTACAAAAACCTGATGGTAGAATGGTTCCTTTTAATACCTTAGCTATGGAAGTTTTAGAAAAAATATATAAAAATACAATCTTTCAAGGCCAAAGTGCTGAAGCAACTATTATATCAATGATTTTTGATGGTAGCGCATGGTATGATAAAGATATTATATTTATGCCAACAAGTCGTTTGGTTAATGAAGAAATTTCTAAAATTTTAGGTATTAAACCTAGAGCTTATACTAGTTTTAAAGATTTTTTTACTACAGATACTTATAAACTACAAAAATATGTAGAAAATGCTAATAGAAAAAATCCAAATCGTAGAAGTGTTTTTGATAAAGAAATCATCAAGCTTGATGAAAGAGTTAATATTGTAAATTTAATCTTCTCAGGTGATATTTTTAGATTTATTCCTTTGCAAAATAGCACTAATAATCAATGGGTAGCACCACGTGAAGCCTATATAGGATTAAAAGGTGAAGAAGGTGCGGAAGTTAAAAGTATTTTAGAAAACTATTTTAATGCAGTTAATAATTCTATTACACACAATAACTGGGACGATGCAACTAAAAATTTAAATATCATCAAAAACTATCAAGAAAAATATGGCCATGAAGTTATACCAAGTGCTAAAAAAATTAGCACAGAGATCTTTTTCAATAAAAGTCAAATTTTTGTAAATCTTACTCCACTTTATTTATGTGCTGGACTTTTACTTTTGATTATAGTTTTTGTTAAAATGCTAATGCCAAAAATTCGCATTGATTTTATTTTTAAATATGTTTATATATTTAACATTGTAGCATTTTTCATCCATACTCTAGGCTTGGCTTTGCGTTGGTATATAGCAGGTCGTGCTCCATGGAGCAATGCATATGAAAGTATGGTTTATATAGCTTGGGCTCTATCGCTATCTGGAATTTTCTTTTCAAGAAAAAGCCCTATTGCACTTTCTTTAACTTCTATTTTAGCAGGAGTTACTTTAGGCGTAGCTCATCTTAGCCAAATGGATCCACAAATTACTAATTTGGTTCCTGTATTACAATCTTATTGGCTTACTATACATGTTTCAGTTATTACTGCTAGTTATGGATTTTTAGGACTATGTACATTATTAGGTATATTTGTACTTGTTTTACTATGTATGCTAAAAATCAATGGCAAGCATAATGAAAATATTTTAAGAAATATCACAGAGGCAACAAGAATTAATGAAATGGCTATGATTTTGGGGCTTTGCTTGCTTACGGTTGGGAATTTCTTAGGTGCTATATGGGCAAATGAAAGCTGGGGAAGATATTGGAGTTGGGATTCTAAGGAAACTTGGGCTTTAATTAGTATTTTAGTTTATGCAGCTATTTTGCACATTAGAATGGTACCAAAATGGGCAAATCAATATATTTTTGCAGTTTGCTCTATGTTTGCATATTGGGTGATTATCATGACTTATTTTGGAGTAAATTACTTTTTAACCGGTATGCATTCTTACGCAGCAGGAGATTCTGTAAAAATTCCTGATTATGTATATTGGGGATTTTTATTTATGGTGGCATTAAGTATAGCAAGTTATTTCAAAAAATCTTATGCGAAAAAATTATAAGAAAGTTTTAAATGAATAATTCTCTTTTTATATTTTTAATTGTAACTTTAGTTATTGTTATCATACTTGGTATTCTTTTGGTTTTATTTTTTACTCATAAAGATAAGCAAGCCAATAAATCCAATACAACCAAAGCTCCAAAAATAAGCAATATAGAAGATTTTATATCCAAGGCTAATAGGGCAAAAAATTCCCAAGAAATTCAAGCTTTAATCTTGCAATTTTTAAATTCACAAAAATTTGGCTCTAATCCAAAAGATAGTGCTACTAAAAGAAAACTTGATTTCATTAGTGCTATTTCAGCTAATGCTAATGCTACCCCTAAAAATATTTCATTTTTAAACAATGAACTAACAAAGCGTTACAAGGCTTTAAAAAAAGAAATAGATGCTTATGAGCAAATAGGCCTAGCAAAAAGAAAAATGAGACAATCTTAAGGGTTTTTAAATGAAAAATATTAGAAATTTCTCTATCATAGCTCATATTGACCATGGAAAAAGCACACTAGCTGATAGAATTATTAGCGAATGCGGAGCAATTAGTGATAGACAAATGAGTGCGCAAGTAATGGACACCATGGATATAGAAAAAGAGCGTGGTATAACTATAAAAGCTCAATCTGTACGTTTAAATTATAAATTTAATAATGAAGAATATATATTAAACCTGATCGACACTCCAGGCCATGTTGATTTTTCTTATGAAGTAAGTCGCTCTTTGGCAAGTTGTGAAGGGGCTTTGCTTGTTGTTGATGCTTCACAAGGAGTAGAAGCTCAAACTATAGCCAATGTTTATATAGCCTTAGAAAATGATCTTGAAATCATACCAGTGATTAATAAAATAGATCTTCCTTCGGCTGATATTGAAAAAGTAAAACATGAAATAGAGCATATTATAGGAATTGATTGCTCTAATGCAATTTGTGTTAGTGCAAAAACAGGTGTAGGTATAAAAGAACTCATAGAAACTATCATTACAAAAATTCCTGCGCCAAAAACTGATGATGAAGCACCTACTAAAGCTTTAATTTATGATTCTTGGTTTGATAATTATCTTGGAGCTTTAGCTTTAGTTAGAATTTATGAGGGAAATATTGCTAAAAATGATGAAGTTTTAGTTATGAGTACAGATAAAAAACATCTCGTGCAAGATCTTTTCTACCCTCATCCATTAAGCCCTATAAAAACTAAAAAATTAGAATCAGGTGAAGTAGGTGTTATCGTGCTTGGACTTAAAAATGTTGCTGATGTTCAAGTAGGTGATACCATAACATTAACTAAAAACAAAGCAAAAGAAGCTATTGGTGGTTTTGAAAAGGCTAAAGCTTTTGTTTTTGCAGGACTGTATCCTATAGAAACGGATAAATTTGAAGATTTAAGAGACGCACTTGATAAATTAAAATTAAATGATAGCTCTATCACTTATGAACCTGAAACTTCTTTGGCTTTAGGATTTGGCTTTAGGGTTGGTTTTTTGGGTCTTTTACATATGGAAGTTATAAAAGAAAGATTAGAGCGTGAGTTTAATCTTGATTTAATTGCAACAGCTCCAACCGTTACTTATGAAATTTATCAAACCGATGGAGAAGTCTTAAAAATTCAAAATCCAAGTGAATTACCACCTGTAAATAAAATAGATCATATAAAAGAACCCTATGTAAAAGCAACTATCATTACACCGAGTGAGTACTTAGGAAATTTAATCACTCTTTTAAATCGCAAGCGTGGTATGCAAGCAAAGATGGATTACATCACTCCTGAGCGTGTTTTGCTTGAATATGATATCCCTTTAAATGAAATCGTTATGGACTTTTATGATAAATTAAAATCACTCACTAAAGGCTATGCTAGCTTTGATTATGAGCCTATTGAATTTAGAGTGGGCGATCTTGTAAAGCTTGATATTAAAGTAGCTGGTGAAAATGTCGATGCACTAAGCATTATAGTGCCAAATGAAAAAGCACTAAGCAAAGGTAGAGAACTAGTAAAAGCGATGAAAGAAATCGTCCCAAGACAGCTTTTTGAAGTTGCTATCCAAGCAAGCATAGGAAATAAAATTATTGCAAGAGAAAATGTAAAATCTATGGGTAAAAATGTAACCGCAAAATGCTATGGTGGGGATATCACTAGAAAAAGGAAACTTCTTGAAAAACAAAAAGAAGGTAAAAAAAGAATGAAAGCTATCGGCAAAGTACATTTACCTCAAGAAGCATTTTTAAGTGTTTTAAAAATAGACTAAATCCCTAGCTTGCATACTAGGGATACAATTTTATGCATTGATATCTAAAGAATTTCCGCCCAACTCATTAATTTTTTGAGTTACTACTTCAATAGCTTTATCAATTGTTTCATAGCTGATGTCAGGAAGTTTGCCACCCCACATTTTTTCCGCTTGTGCAAATCCTACTTTTAGACCCTCTAAACCTTTTTGAAGTTTTTCCATGTCTTCACCAGCCCCATTAATAACAAAATCAGCCAATCTCTGAGATGTTTTTGCTACACCAAAATATCCATCTTCCCCAATAAGCTCTTTTGCTTCATCAGCATTTAAACTAAGTATATCTTTACCTTCATATCCTATAGCTTTAAAATCTACATTTGATAAAATAGCTGTTAAAGAATCCTTAGATTGAGCTCCTTGAAAAATCCCTGCCTGAGATAGACCATTGGATGAACTCATGCTAAATGCTTGTTGCATAAAACTCATAGCATAAAGCTCGGTTATGCCTTTTCCGCCTATGCTAGCAAGCTTACTAAGCTTATCCTCATCTATATCTTTTGTGCTATTAGCACTTTTAGTATTGGCATCTTCAAGTTTTGTATTCAAATTAGCCTTCCTATTGCTAACTTGCGACTCTACTGCCACGCGTGAATACGAATTTATTTGCATCCTTGCTCCTTTTTTGTGGGTTTATAAAAATCGTCTAAAAAAAATTAAAATTTACATTAAGAAATTTATAATTACAGCTTAAATATAATGCCAAATATTTATTGTATTTTTAAAATTTGGGTGATATAAATGTTTTTCAAAGATTTTTTCATTATCATTGTTGATCCATATTTTAAAGATATTATAGAAGGTATAGAATCTCTTTATTAAATTTATTTTATCTATAAAATTTTAAATAAAATAATTTTTAATAAGGAAAGCTATGTCGATACATAATTTTTACACTACACTAAATCCTACTACACTTTTTATAAAATACGCTTTGCCAAATATGGCTAGTATGGCTTTTATTTATCTTTATGTGATTATTGATGGAATTTTTGTTGGAAGATATTTAGGTTCAAATGCACTTGCTGCTATGAATTTAATGATGCCTTTTATCATGATAAGCTTTGCTCTAGCTGATATGATAGCCATAGGCTCATCAGTACAAATAGCAATCAATCTAGGAAAAGGAAAAATCGAAAAAGCAAGAGCTATTTTTTCTTTTTGTATAGTTCTTATTTTTGCAATTTCTTGTTTAATGGGAATTTTAGGATTTTTTCTAGCAAAAACATTAAGTGTTTTTATGGGAGCTAATGAGAATATTCAAAGTTTATCTACTGAATATATGCAAATTTTTGCCATTTTTGCTCCCTTTATTATGCTAGCTTTTGCTATGGATAATTATCTTAGGATTTGTGGAAAAACTTTTTATAGCATGATGGTTAATATCATTACTGCTTTGAGTAATATTTTTCTTGATTGGCTTTTTATAGTAGTTTTTGATTGGGGGCTTTTTTCAGCAGCTTTAGCAACTTGTATAGGGATGTTTTTAGGAAGCATTTTAGGGATATTACCTTTTGTTTTTAAAGATTTAACTTTAAAATTTAAAAAACCAATAATTAAACTACAAATACTAAAAAATATACTCTATAATGGCTCATCTGAATTTTTTTCTAATATTTCTAGCTCTTTTTATACCATCTTAGCTAATGCTTTCTTGCTTAAACTTTCTGGAAATACAGCTGTTGCAGCATTTTCTGTGATTTTATATCTTAGTACTTTTGTTTTCATGCTAGTTTTAGCCATGTGCGATGCTATGCAACCAGCCTTAAGCTATAACTATGGACACAAAAATATTACAAGAATTCAAGCTATTTTTAAAAGAATGTTTTTTGCTTCTTGGGGTGTAAGCACAATGGCATTTTTGTTTGTTTATTTATTCAACACTCTTATAGTAGATATTTTTAATAAAGATAACAATCAAGATTTTATCCATATAGCACAAAATGCCTTAATCTTTTTTTCTTTTTCATTTTTATTTTCTTGGTTTGGAAAACTCTGCGCTTCATTTTTCACAGCACTTGACAAACCCTTACTTTCTTTGGGGATTTCTATTGCTCAAAGTCTTATTTTTCCATTTTTATCCTTATTTATACTAACGCAATTTTTAGGAATTAACGGAGTTTGGCTAGCTACTTTAGTGGGGGATATTTGTATGATTTTTATTGCTTCATTTTTAGTATATAAAACTTTTAAAAAACCAAACTCTTAGCTAATTTCAAGCAAGAGTTTAGATCTTGCTCTTTGCATATATATAAATTTTTAAAATTACAAAGTTTTAAAGCCGTGCTTTGGCCTATAACTACAACTTTATCTTCTTTTTCTAATGTAAAAAACTTCAAAAATTGCTCTATGCTTGAAGGAGCACTAAAGATAAAAACACTAGGATGATGTATTTTTAGCTCATCTTTTTTAGGTTCTATAACTATATTTTCATAAACGATTAATTGTTTTAAAAAGATATTTTCTTTTAACAAATACTCATCAAGACCTGAGCTAATTTTTTTAGCTCTTAGATAAAGACATTTTTTATTTTGAAACTCAGATAAAAACTCACTAGCTAAATTTTTACCATAAGTCTTGCTGGGATATTTGACACTTTTAAAACCAAGCTCTTTTGCAAAATCAGCACTTTTTTGACCTACAGCATAAAGTTTAATATCAAAATCAATTTTGCTTTTACTTAACATTAATGCTTTTAGTGCATTCTTAGAGCTAATGATTAAACAATCAAATTCCTTTAAATTCGCTTCAAAATCAAGAAATTTAATTTCATTTAATCTTATAGTCTTAACACCATCGAATTCTTTATCTCCTATAAAATAAATCATTATTTTCCTATAAAAGTTTTATCAAAACTTGATCTTAAATTTAAAGTTGCTATATAAGAATCATTTGCTTGCATTATAGCTCTGACTACCGCAACCCCTTGAATATCACATCCTTGAAGCATATTTAAATTACTTTCACTAATCCCACCAATCGCTACCACAGGCAAAGTGCTAAGGCTTGCTATTTCTCTTAAGCCCTCTACTCCAAGCACAGTGCAATCTTGCTTACTCGGTGTAGCAAAAACAGCCCCTGCCCCAAGATAAGTCGCACCTTGAATATTATCAAGTTCGCTTTTATGATTGATCGTAAGTCCAATGATCTTATCTTCTCCTAAAAGCTCTCTAGCTCTTTTTAATGGCATATCTTTTTGACCTATATGCACTCCTTGTGCATTTACCCCCATAGCAATATCAATTCTGTCATTTATCACCAAAGGAGTGTTGTATTTTTCACACAGCACTTTAACCTTTAAAGCAAGATTGTAAAATTCTAAAGTGCTAAGATCTTTTTCTCTAAGTTGTAAAATATCAATTCTTGCTTTTAAAGAAGCTTCTAAAATATTCAAAAATTCCACTTCGCTTTTGGTGCCCTTGCTTGCAACTAGATAAATTTTAAATGAATTCATATTGTGCCTTATTTTTGATTTTTTCATCGTTTAAATTACTCAACGCATCGATTAAATTTATTCTAAAACTACCGCTTCCGTTTGAATTTTCTTGCGCTAGTTCACTAGCTATACCAAAACTCAACAAAGCATACAAACTCGCTTCAAATTTATCCTCCAAAATTCCAGCAAAAGCACCACATAAAGAACCACACATACAACCCGCACCTGTTATTTTTGCAGCCATAGACGATCCGTTATAAATTTTAGCAATTTTATCTTCACTGATAATATAATCCACCTTGCCAGTTACGGCTAAAATCCTTTTGGTTTTTTTAGCATATTCTCTTGCTTTTTCCAAAAACTCATCATGAATAATAAAAGTATTATCCACGCCCCTTGCTTTTCCATCTAAACCAATTACACTTGCCATTTCAGATGCGTTTGCTTTTATAATGCAAATACCTTTTAAACCAAGTAATTCATAATTAATTTGATCTCTTGCTTTACTTACACCTAAAGCAACCGGATCAAGCACTATACTTTTGTTTAAAGCAGCATATTCCTTAATCGCCTTTAACATGGAATTTGCAATAAGCTGATTAATAGTACCTGTATTTAAAACTAAAGCTGAACTTATCTTAGCAAAATCAGCTTGCTCTTCATAAAAATCCGCCATCGCAGCACTTGCACCAATGGCAATTGTTGCATTAGCGCAATCATTAACACTAACATAGTTTGTGATATGATGAATTAAAGGTTGCTTTTCTCTTAATGTTTGAATGATCATTTTATTCCTTTTCTAACATAAAAAAATGATTCGTTGGGCCACAACCCTTACCAAGTGATAATGAATGCAAAATTGCCCCATATATATATTCTTTAGCAAGTTTTACAGCTTCATGCTTTGTCTTACCTAAAGCAAGATTGCTAGCTATTGCTGAACTTAATGTACACCCTGTGCCATGTGTATTTTTTGTATCAATCTTTTCAGCTTTAAAAATATTAAACACCTCTCCATCATAAAAAACATCATTAGTGTTTTCTTTACTATGCCCACCTTTAATTAAAACACTTTTTGCACCTTCTTGGTGTAATTTTATAGCTGCTTTTTTCATATCATCTTCATTGTGAATTTTAAAGCCACATAAAAACTCAGCTTCAGGAATATTTGGAGTAAGCACATCCGCTAAAGGTAAAATCTCTTCTTTAAAGAATTGACAATTTTCCAAAGGCATTAACGCATAGCCATTTTTAGCAAACATAACAGGATCAATCACTACATTTTTAGCTTGAAAATGCAATAAATTTTCTTTCACGCAAGTGATGATTTCTTTGGAGCCGAGCATACCGACTTTCACAGCCATTGGTTCTATATCTTCATATACAGCTAGCATTTGTTCATTGATAATTGAAATGGGTATATCAAAAGATGAAATAACTCTTGCGGTATTTTCAGCTACCACACTTAAAATCACACTCATACCAAACAAATGGTGTGCACTAAAAGTTTTTAGATCAGCTTGCACTCCTGCTCCACCGCTACAATCACTTCCGGCTATCGTCAAAATAGGAATTTTAGTTTTAGTTTTTGCTTGTATCATTATTTATCCTTTTTTACTAAAAAGGAAAGTTTTTGCAAGAATTCAAAGTTTGCATTACCAAACTTCTCAAGGGTCGAAGTTAAACTTCCTCTCAGCAAAAGCTCCCCGCTTGTTAAAAATTATATCTTAGTTTTTATTAACCTTAAAAAACATTTTTAATTACTGCTATAATTTTAATAAAACTACACATTTTTTGAGGAAAAATTATGACTAAAATTATTTTTGTATGTTTAGGAAATATTTGTCGCTCCCCTATGGCTGAGTTTATTATGAAAGATCTTGTCAATAAAGCTAATTTAAATGATCGTTTTAGTATATGCAGTGCAGGAACTTCAGGTTATCACGATGGAGAAGATATGCATCATCAAACCAAAGCATTACTTCATAGTAAAAATATTAGCACTAAAGGATTTTACAGCCAAAAACTGAATTTGAAAATGTGCGAAGATAATGATCTAATTATTGTAATGGATAATTCTAATTATAATGATGTAGTTAAAAATTTTCCAGATTGTAAACATAAAATCCAAAAAATCACTTCTTATGCAAAAGATTTAGAGTATAATGAAGTGCCTGATCCTTGGTACAGCGGAGATTTTAACGAAACTTATATGATACTTTCTAAAGCTTGTGATGGTTTACTTTACTTTTTATATAAATAAATATTATTTATATAAAATTTATAATATATTTTAATTTTATGATATATAATTAATTTAAACTATTAATTTTATCAAAAAAAGGAGTTTATTTTAATGAAAAGTATTAAAATTAAAATTTCACTAATTGCAAACATTATTGCCATAGTGTGTCTAATAATACTTGGTGTTATTAGTTTTATTTTTACAAAGAAGGCCTTGAACCATGAAGTAGTAAAAGCTGAAACTAATTATGTAAAAACTGCAGAAAAATCAATGAGAGATTTTAAAAATTCAAATATACATTCTTTGGAAAAACTTTCTCAAGCTATCTTGAAATTTCCATATAGCGAGCTTAATACTCAAGAAAAACTTATGGATAATACAGGTAATTTACTAAAAACGATTAGAGATATGAATAATTATTTAGCTGTTTATATAGCTCAACCAAACGGCGAATTGATAGTAAGCGATCCAGATACTGATAGCAAGGGTTTAGATTATGGGATTTATGGAAAAGCAGATAATTACGATGCTACTACAAGAGAATTTTACATAGAATCTAGAAAGAAAAATGGATTATATATCACTGCGTCCTATATCGATGTAACAACAGGATTACCATGTTTTACCTACTCTATGCCATTAGTCAAAGATGGTAAATTCATAGGTATTTTGGCTATTGATGTTTTAGTAAAAGATTTGCAAAACAAATTTAACGAATTGCCAGGAAGAACTTTTGTATTTGACAAAGCTTATACCGTATTTGCATCAACTGATAAATCTTTAATTAGCGATAAACAAAATCCGGATATTATTACAGTTGCAAAGGCCTATGAAAAAGTTGGTAATTATAATATTTTTAACTACACTACAAAAAATGGTAATAGTAGGTTTGGTATTTGTGTTAATGTTGATGGTTATACAACTTGTGCGGGTGAAAATATAGAGGTTATTGAAACCCCAGCTTTAAAAATAGCTTATATTCAAACTACCATTGTTATTTTTACAAGCATAGCTAGTATCATTTTACTTTATTTCATCATCTCTTATTATCTATCACCTTTACAAGCAATCCAAAAAGGCATCAACTCCTTATTTGATTTTATCAATCATAAAACCAAAGATTCAGCTATGATTGATGTAAAAAGTAATGATGAACTTGGTGCTATGGCTAAAGCCATTAATGAAAACATCACTAAGACTAAAAATGCATTAGAACAAGATGCTAAAGCTGTAGAACAATCAGTAGATACAGCTAAAGAAATAGAAAGTGGCAATTTAATGGTGAGAATTACTGCAAATCCTGCTAATCCTCAACTTATAGAATTAAAAAATGTTTTAAATGATATGCTAAGCGTATTAGAACAAAAAGTAGGTTCTAATATGAATGAAATTAATAGAGTGTTTGATAGCTATAAAGCATTAGACTTTACCACTGAAGTTAAAAATGCTAAAGGCGGGGTTGAAGTAACTACAAATGTATTAGGTCAAGAAATTGTAGCTATGTTAAGACAATCCTCTGAATTTGCTTCTTTATTAGCAGATGAAAGTGGTAAATTACAAAGTGCAGTTAAAGACTTAACTGATTCTTCATCCTCTCAAGCTTCTTCTTTAGAAGAAACAGCAGCAGCGCTAGAAGAGATTACTTCTTCCATGCAAAATGTTTCGCATAAAACTAGTGAAGTAATTGCTCAAAGTGAAGAGATTAAAAATGTTACTTCTATTATTGGAGATATTGCAGATCAAATTAACCTACTTGCATTAAATGCTGCTATTGAAGCTGCAAGAGCTGGTGAGCATGGTAGAGGATTTGCTGTTGTTGCAGATGAAGTTAGAAATCTAGCTGAAAGAACTCAAAAGTCTTTGGGTGAGATTGAAGCTAATACTAATATCTTAGTTCAATCTATCAATGAAATGGGTGAAAGTATTAAAGAACAAACTACAGGTATTACTCAAATTAATGATGCAGTAGCTCAAATTGATCATGTAACTCAAGAAAATCTTAAAATAGCTAAAGATAGTGCAGTAATTTCTGATAATGTTAATAAGATAGCTAATGATATTTTAGAAGATGCTAGGAAGAAAAAATTTTAATTGATTGTTAGCAAGCCAACCCTTTAAGGGTTTGGCTTTTATTTTATATAAGTACTTAAACAAACCCCATCTACACTTAAGTCATAAGCATTTTTAAGGTTGTTTTCTAATTTATCCAATATTAATAAAATTTTAGAATCAAACATATAAAACTCAGCCATTTTTGAAGCTATTTTTGCAAGTGCTTGATCATTGATTAAAATATATTTAGCGCCCAAAGCATTAGAAAGCAAAACTTCTTCTTCATTTTTTACAAAAACAGCAAAATCGCATTTTTTTTCTTGCGCCAATTGGATTATTTTTTCATCATAATCAAAGCAATTCACAACCGTTTGATTTATCTCACCTTTAAAGCGTTTCATTTTTTCCATACTAATTAATGGGTGGCCAAAAATTAACATTTTTTTCCTTTAAGTATTCTTCAAAAGACAATAGTTTCTAAAACCTTGATTAAAAATCTGATACGTTTTTAAACCTTGCAATTCATCATAAATTTCACTACCTTTATAAAGCAAAAACAATGTTTTATCATCATAAAAACCACTTGCGATATTGATCAAAGGTTTCACATCCATCAAGGCTCTTGATGTGATCAAATCCACTCTAAAAGAAGAATGATTTTGTAATTTATCTTTGATAATATTCACATGATTTAAACCTAGTTCTGTTTTCACTACCCTTAAAAACGATGCTTTTTTAGGATTAGGCTCAAAAAGAAAAAATTCACTCTCTAAAAATATACAAGCTAAAAAAATAGCAGGAAACCCAGCCCCACTTCCCACATCAATGATTTTTTTTCTATTATTCAAATCGTGAAAATCTAAAATTTTCACACTATCAATGATATTTTCATCAATATTTTTAAAATGCATCAAATTATGTACAGCATTAAATTTTTCTAATAATTCTTTATATAGTGTGATTTTTTGAAAAAAATCATCTTTATGAGAAAAATTTTGTAAAAAATTTAATTGTTCTTCATATTGCTTCAATTTAAATGCCCCATTTGTGTATGTTTGATTTCTAAATAATCTTTATTAAAGCGATTTGCCTCTATTAAAATAGGCACTCTTAAATGTATCTTATCTTTTAATGATTCAAGTTTTTGGGGGTTATTTGTTAAAAGATTAATTTTACTAATACCGTAATACTTTAAAATAAATTCTACTATCTCATAACTACGCTCATCTGCCTTAAAACCCAACTGATGATTTGCTTCTATAGTATTAAAACCTTTATCTTGCAAAGCATAAGCATTGATTTTATTAAAAAGACCTATGCCTCTTCCTTCTTGTCTTAGATATATCACCATTCCACCGTGTTCTTGGATATAATTTAACGAGAATTCAAGTTGCTCCCCACAATCACATTTTAAACTACTTAAAACATCTCCCGTAAGACACTCTGAGTGAATTCTAACATTTACTTCCTTTTGAAATTCTCCTTTAAAAATACATAAATGCTCTTTATCTTCTTCTTTAAAACTTTGTATATAAAACTCCCCAAAACGCGTAGGAAGTTTTGCTATTTCAGAAATTTGAATCGTCATTATTTTACTTTACCTTTTTTATAAAAAATATGCTAGAATTTATGGAATTTTAACAAACAAAAAGGAAATTTATGTTTAAACGCTTTAGAAGATTAAGGCTAAATGAGAATATAAGAAGTTTAATAAAAGAAAATACTTTAAATTTAGATGATTTAATCTACCCTCTTTTTGTTGTAAATGGTACCAATATTAAAAATGAAATTGCATCTATGCCGGGCGTATTTCAAATGAGCTTGGATGAAATTTTAAAAGAATGTGAAGAGCTGATTAATCTTGGTATTAAAGCGATTATTTTATTTGGCGTGTTAGAAAGTTCTAAAAAAGATAGTTGTGGTAGTGATGCATTAAGCAATGATGGTTTGATTGCTACAAGTTTAAGAGCTATTAAGACAAAATTTCCTAATTTAGTGGTAATTACTGATCTTTGTTTTTGTGAATATACCGATCATGGTCATTGTGGTATCATAGATCCAAAAAGCAAAAGCGTAGATAATGATTTAACTTTAGAAATTTCAGCTAAACAAGCTCTAATTCATGCAAAAAACGGAACAGATATGATAGCACCAAGTGGCATGATGGATGGGATTATTCAAACCTTAAGAAAAACTCTAGATGAAAATAGTTTTGAAAATCTTCCTATCATGGCTTATTCAACCAAATTTGCTTCAGCTTACTATGGTCCTTTTAGAGATGTAGCAGATTCTGCTCCAAGTTATGGAGATAGAAAAACTTATCAAATGGATTTTGCTAATGGCAAAGAAGCTTTGTGCGAAAGCTTAGAAGATGAAAAACAAGGTGCTGATATTTTGATGGTAAAACCTGCACTGGCTTATTTAGATGTGATTAAAGACATTGTAAATCACTCTAAACTTCCACTTTGCGTATATAATGTAAGCGGTGAATATGCCTTATTAAAAGCAGGTCAAAAAGCTGGTGTGATTGATTATGAAAAAATAGTCCTTGAAACCATGCTTGCTTTTAAAAGAGCTGGAGCCAAACTTATCATAACTTACCATGCAAAAGAGATCGCGCAATTATTAAATCACAAGGAGTAAGATTGAATAGTCTAGATAAAAAAAGCTCCGAAGATATCATCAATGAGCTTTCTAATTACTTAGGTATAGAAAAACATAATCAAACTATATTTCATCTCACCCATATTAATGAAAAAGAAAAAAAACTCAGTTTAAAAAACGGTCATGAACTAGCACATGAACCATGGTTTATTGTAGATAAAAACGACGAAGTAAAAACGATGTTTTCTGTAAAAACTTTAATCGAATTTTTGCAAAATGCAAAAGAAATACAAAAAAATAACTTTGAACTGAAATTAGAGAAAGCCATTTATCAACAAATTCCAATTGATTTTAATGATGTATGGACAGTTGCAATGGATGAAATAAAGCATCAAGTCGCTAAGGGCATAAAAGAAGTAAATATTGACTTAGATCAGCTTGTTAGTAACATTCACATTCAACATCCAAATTTATTTATTGACATGAAAAAAATGATAGAAAAGGTAAAACCCAATGAAAGATTATAAAAGCTTTGTCAAATACTCCAAAGCAGGACCAAGATATACTTCTTATCCTACTGCGGTAGAATTTAACACTCAGTTTAAATATGAAGATTATATTGAAATTTTCAAACAACAAAAAGCACAATTATCTTTATATTTTCATTTGCCTTTTTGCAGAAGTGCATGTTATTTTTGTGGTTGTAATGTAATCTATACCGCTAAAGAAGAAAGCAAAGAAAGATATTTAGGTTATCTTTTTAAAGAACTCGAACTCTTAGCTAACATCATCAACACTCAAAGAGAAGTCACACAAATGCATTTTGGTGGTGGCACCCCTACATTTTTTTCTGCTAAGCAACTTGAAAGTTTGATTTTAAAAATCAAAAGTATTTTTCCAAATTTTACTCAAGATAGCGAAATAAGCTGTGAAATTGATCCAAGGTTTTTAAATGAAGAACAAGCCGATGTTTTAATCCAAAATGGATTTAATCGCATTAGCTTTGGCGTACAAGATTTCGATGAAAAAGTACAAAAAGAAATTCATAGAATTCAGCCTTTTGAGCTTACCAAAAACGCAGTAGATATGGTTAGAAAAAAAGGCATTAGCTCGGTAAATATGGATTTGATCTATGGTTTGCCATATCAAAGCTTAGAAAGCTTTAAACAAACTTTGGAAAAAGCATTGCTAATCAATCCTGATCGCTTTGCTATTTTTAACTATGCACATGTACCATGGCTTAAAAAAAATATGAGAAAATTTGATGAAAACACCCTACCTAGTCCTGACATAAAACTTCAAATTTTAGAATACTGTGAAAATTTTTTAACCCACAACGGTTACAAAATGATAGGAATGGATCATTTTGCAAAACCAGAAGATGAACTTTTTAAAGCGTTAGAAAATGGCAGTCTACATAGAAATTTTCAAGGCTATACTACTAAAGGTGGAACAGATTTAATTGGCATTGGTTTGACAAGTATTGGTGAGGGAAAAAGACACTATATGCAAAATTTCAAAGATATGCCAAGCTATGAAAAGGCCATTGATGAGGGCAAATTGCCTTGTGAAAAAGGCATTATGCTAGATGATGATGATGAACTAAGAAAAGCCGTGATTATGGAACTTATGAGTAATTTCTCGCTTAACATTGAAAAAATAGAGCAAAGATTTAAGATTGACTTTTTTGAATACTTTCAACAAGATCTAGAAGAATTAAGCAAATTAAATGAATTTATGACTATTGATAAAAACCATATCAAAGTCAATGAAACAGGAGTACTTTTGATCCGTAATATTGCAATGTGTTTTGATAAATATCTCAAACGCATTAGTGAAGATAAAAAAGTATTTTCCAAGACGGTTTAATATGTTAAACGTTGATGAAATCACAAACGCATGTGTAAAATGTGGCAAATGCATACCAACATGTACCATACATGAGATAAATCGCGATGAGAGTACTTCTCCTCGTGGCTTTTTAGATCTCATAAGTGCTTATAAAAACCAAGAATTAGAACTTGATCGTGATCTTAAAACAATTTTTGAATCATGTTTTTTATGCACCAATTGCGTTGAAGCTTGCCCAAGCCACTTAAGAGTTGATAGCGCTATTGAAAAAACTCGCTATGATATAGCACAAAAATTTGGCATTGCATGGTATAAAAAACTTGCCTTTTTCTTTTTAAGATATAGACAAGTGTTAAATATTTTAGCAAGATTGGGCTATGTTTTTCAAAGTTGCGCATTTAGCACTAAAAATAACAACCAAGGTATGAAAGCAAAATTAAACTTACCTTTAATCAAAAAAGGACGCTTGCTTCCATCTTTGAGTAAAAAAAGTTTTTTAAGCTCTAACCCTGATTTTATTAATAATCAAGGGGAAAAATCTATAGGGATTTTTATAGGGTGCTTGTCTAATTATTCTTATACAAGTACTGGATTTGCTTTGCTTGAAATTTGCAAGCATCTTAAGATCAATGTAGATTTATTAAAAGAACAATCATGTTGTGGAGCTCCTCACTACTTTACAGGAGATTTTAAAAGCGTAGAACATCTAGCTAAAAAAAATATTGTATATTTTGAAGAAAAACTCAAAACACTTGATTATATCATCATCCCTGAAGCAACCTGCTCTGCAATGATCAATATAGACTATGAACATTTTTTTCATATGCAAGGTGATCAAGAATGGACAATAAGAGCAAAAAACATCTCCCATAAAATACTTCTTACGACTAAGTATTTATACGAGCATACGAATTTAGAACAACTTTTAAAAACTAAAAACAAAGCCAATATCAGTATCAGCTATCATGATCCTTGTCATGCAAAAAAAATGCAAGGAATTTACAAAGAACCAAGAAATCTATTAAAACAAAACTATCATTTTAAAGAGCTTATTGCTTCAAATGAATGCTGTGGTTTTGGTGGGGTAAGCATGCAGACTGATCACTATGAAAAAGTCTTAAAAGTTGGTATGAAAAAAGCACATAATATTCAAAAAACAGATGTGCAAATCATCAGCGCAGAATGTTCAGCTTGTAGAATGCAAATTTCAAATGCTTTAGAACATGAAAAAGTTTCTACTAAATTTTCACACCCATTAGAACTTATAGCTAAAATACTTCAAGATTAATACTAATCTTGATTTTTTATATTTTCGATATTTGATCTATTTTTTTCTATTAAAATTCTATTTTTTTCGATGTTTTCATTGTTTTTCTTGCACTCATTTTTTAAAATCTCTATATTTTTATATAGGATTTTCATTTTTCTTTCATAACGATTAATGAGCAAAAATACAATAAACAAAAATAAAATCAAAATAGCCCAATTTAAAAATGCCATTTTTATCCTTTCGAAAGCATTATATTAATATATTTTATCTTAAATTACAATTCTTTTTAAATTTGGAGAAAGCTTTACTAAAATCTCGTAGTTGATTGTATTAAAAAAACTCGCCATTGCATTTGCATCATCAATCACACAAATTACATCATCATCGCCTTCGCATGAAAAGCTATCCATTGACATTTTTCCTAGCATTTTTTTACCATTTGGCAAAACCAACTCTTTTTTACCATCATAGCGTAAAAGTCCATCTGCATAACCTAAATCATAAGTTGCGATCTCTAAATTTTCTTTTGCACAAAATACACCACCATAACCTACCGTCTGTCCTTTTTTAAGCGTTCTTTGGCTGATTTTTTCAGCCCACAAACTCAATACTTTATGCAATTCATCGCTAAAATAAGCATACCCAAACTGCACAAGCCCTACTCTACAATACTCTTTTGGCTCCAAAGTGCTTGTTCTAAACAAAGCTTCTGAGTTGTGCGAATGAAATATTAATTTTTCAGCCTCATCTTGTAACAAGGTTTGGATATTTTTTTTGACTTCTTTAAATTTTTGTTTTTGCACGAAATAGCTTGCATCCATCTCATCGCTTCCTGCAAAATGCATCATCACGCCATGAAGCTGCAAACCATGACTTTTAAGTTCACATAAAACTTCCTCGAGCTCTTTAGGCGCAATTCCATTTCTATGCATATTTGTATCTATAACTAAATGAATTTTTGTATTTTTTTTTAATTTCTTAATATCATTTCTATCATTTAAAGCATAAATAAAATTTTCATTTTCATTTGCATGTGGATGGTGGGATAAAATCAAAATATGTTCAAAAATACCCTGAAGCTCTTTTGCTTCAGTTTCATTTTTTACTGCAATAAAATTAATACCCTTTGCCTTGGCAATAGGAGCCAAAATCTTAGCTCCATGTCCATAAGCATTGTCTTTAAAGACACATATAACTTTTTCATAGCCTCCTGCCTTAGAAGCTATTAAGTCAAGATTGTGCTCATAAGCTGCACGGTTGATTTTTATATAAGCCATTATTGCTCAGCTAAAATTTGCATTTTATCGCCTACAAGCTTCACATAAAGGACTTTTTCTCCTTTAAATTTAAAATTTGTACTACGATAGTCCTCATAAAAACCTATTCTGAAAATTTTTTCATTTCTATCATTTGGGTAAGGACTGATACTAAGATCTGAAAATTTAATGCTTTTTTCTTCGTTTTTAGCAAAAATTCTTTCTTTATTTCTTGCAAATTGTTCATAGTTGAATTTATTTTTATGTTTAAAGATTTTTTGATCATAAAAAGACAAGTATTTTTTAATATCACTTTTTTGCCAGCTATCCTTCCAAGCAAATAAATTTGCCAACAAAATAGCTATTTCATCATAGTTAGTTCTTACCTTGGCTTTTTCTTCTGTCATGGCATAAGATTTTCTATCAGCAACAAGTTTGTTAAAATCTTCTAACAAGTCATTTTGCACAGCAATACAGCCTCTAGTTTTATAAGTATCCAAGCGTGTTCCATCTAGTGGATACCCATGAATCCAAATTCCCCCACCTGTTTTACCTAAAGTTTTATCAAGTACATTTGGATAAGTTGTAGCAAAAGCAAATGGACCATAATAAGGATCACCGGGATAAAATTTCTTACCTAGTTCATAAAAACCTATAGGAGTTTTTAGATCCCCCTCGATTTCTTTATCTCCCGCTAAACCGGTTAAAACATCTTTTTGGATAAATTTCTTCTCAACTTTACCATCATCATAGTGATAAACACGAATAATTTTATCATTTTTATTAGTTAAAACTATCGCTACATCTTCATCATAATACCCAAGAGTAACATTTTTGTCTTTGATTTCATCAAGCCAAAAATCCTTTTTGCTTAATTCTTGCTCTAGCACCTGTTCAACTGCTTTAATACCTTCATTTAAATAAATCTTTACAAGATTATTTGCATTTGCAAATACAACCATGCTAAATATTATAGATGCAACTTTAAACAATTTCAACCTTTCTTTGTAAAATTTAAAACAACAAGGTGCTAATTATATTATTTTTACAATAAATATATTTTTAATTTTTTCCGTGTATAATGTTTTATATTTTATCAAAACACCAAAAAAGGAAATACAATGAAAAAATTACTAGGTTTGGCTATTTTAAGCACTTTTGTTTTTGCAAATGAAATTACTGTAAATGATCCTTATGTAAGACAAACTCCACCTCACTCTAAAACTACAGCATTTTTCTTAGAGCTTAAAAATAACTCTGATAAAGATATTAAACTAATAAAAGCTCAAAGTTCTTTAAGTGATACCACAGAAATTCACAATCATATCATGGAGAATGGTAAAAAAATGATGGTGCAAATTCCACAAATCACCATTAAAGCTAAATCAAGTGCTGAGCTCAAACCAGGTGGTATGCACATCATGGTATTAAACCTTAAAGAAAATATCACTCCACAAACCAAAGCTAATCTAACACTTTATTTTGATGATAATAGTACTATTGAACTTAAAAATATTCAATCACGAAGCATTCAAAAATAATGAAAAATTTACTCATTTTTGCTCTAGCTATAGCTTTTGCTATAAGCGGAGCTTATTTTTATACCCATATGCCAAGCACAGGTAAAAAAAGAGAATTAATCACCACTTTAACTCCTTTAGATTGTGATTTAAATCAACAAAGCTGTGAGTATAATTTTAAAAACCAAAAAGTTTTAATCAGTCTAACCCCAAAACCTATTATGGCGTTAAACGAGCTTGATTTAAATATCACTAATTTAGGCAATTACCCTCAACTTAATGCTAGAGTTTATGGGCTAAATATGTATATGGGAGATATCGTTCCACAGTTTAAAAAAATCAACAATACCTATCACGCCAAATTAGTTTTAAGCTCTTGCATGCTTGATGTGATGCGTTTTAGAATAGAACTTTTTGACAATGAAGATCCACTAGATTTTTATTTTGATTTTGATGTAAAAAGGTAATTTATGAAAAAAATCAATATTCTTTTGCTTATTATAGTGATTTTTGGTGTTTTCTTTCTTTCAATACAATATTTTGAAAACAATAAATACAATTTTCACTTAAATTCTGAAAAAGGCATGCTTAGCCTAAAAGATTTTGCCGGAAAAAAATTGATTGTGTATTTTGGATACACCTATTGCCCTGATGTCTGTCCTAGCGAACTTGCACTAATTGCAAGTGTTTTAAACCAAATACCAAACAAAGAAAAAGCTCATGTGATATTTATCTCACTAGATCCAGCAAGAGATAGTAACTTAACTCAAACTAGCCAATGGGTAAAATACTTCTATCCTAATTCTACTGCGCTAGTAGCAAAGAATGAAAAAGAATTAGAAAAAATAACCAAAAACTATGGTGTAGTTTATGAAAAAATCGATCTTAAAGATTCTGCCATGGGGTATTCTATAGCTCATAGTGGGGAGTTTTATTTGATTAATGAAAATGGTAAGCTTGTAAAAACGATCAAAGATGTTAGCTATGAAAATTTCTTCAATGAAATCAAAAAATTTCTAAACGAATAAATATTAAATTTATTCGTTTCTTAAAGTATCTAAAATATCTACTTGGGTTGCTTTTTTTGCAGGATAATAAGAAGACAAACTCACAATCACAATTGCACCCAAAAGCGTAGCACAAAAATCCATAAAAGAAAGTTCTAAAGGTAATTTGCTCATACCATAAACATCAGTAGGCAAAGAAATGATATCAAAGTTACCAAGCACCCATAAGGCTATAGCTGCAAGTATTACACCTGCTATAATTCCACTTCCACCTATAAAAAAACCCAAAGAAAAAAAGGTTTTTTTAATCTCTAATTTACTAGCTCCCAAAGAAAGCAATAAAGCTATCTCACTGCGTCTATTCATCACGATCATCAATAAAGAGCTTACGATATTTAAACTAGCGACTAAAATAATCAACATCAACACAATAAACAACGCCTTTTTTTCCAAAGCAAGCGCTGCAAAGAAATTTCCATTTTGCTCCCACCAACCTATACTGGCATATTTTGCACCTAAAAAAGTTTCAATGTGTTTTATATCATCAAAAGGCTTTAACGAATACACATGAACTCCATCATAAATCCCTTGAGGATAAGATAAAATCTTCGCCAAAGCTTTTGCGTCTACATACATATATGCTTTATCATAAGCCAATAAACCAGAAGAAAATTCAGCTTTAACATCAAAACGCTTTACCTTAGGGATAAGCGAAAGACCACTTGCACTAAGATTAGAAAAAATCAATGCGATCTTATCATCATAATCTAGTCCAAATTCGCTTTTTAATCCCTTGCCTATCAAAATGTCAAAATTTTGCAAATTTTTCCCATCTAAAGCATGTGCTACTACTTCATTGATTTTTTTTTCATCTTCGAAGTTTACGCCAAATAACATTCCACCTTCTAACCTTACATCATTTCTTGCTATAACTTGAGTACTAATATAAGGACTAAATAATAAATTTGGAAACTGAGCTCTTAGTTCTTGCAGTAATTTTTCATCTACACTAGCCCCAAAACGTGGTAATATCGTAATGGGGTAATTCATCGTAAAAAGTTTTCTTTCAAATTCCTTATCAAAACCATTCATAATAGCCATTGCAACCAAGAGTACACATAATCCTATGCTCACACCCAAAAAAGCTAAAATCTTTGAAAGCATAATAAAGGGTTGATCTTTGTCAAAACGAAGATATTTAAACAACAAATATCGCGGGATACTTTTTTGCATTTCAAACTCTTAATATTTTTTTAAGTATTTTAATAAAAACAAGCTTTGCATTTATTTAAGATAATATATAAAGGCGCTGTTGTCATGAAATTCAACTGTAAATCTTAAAGGTAAAATTCTCACATATGTTTCACTTTGAGCGCTTGCTTGCTCACTTTTAACAAAATCTTTTACATCTATTTTTGAGTTAAAAAAACAATCAATTAATTCATTTTTATGTGTATTTAAAAAATTAAATTTGTCTAATTTAGTCATTCTTTCTTCATCAATCATACCAAAATCATCACGTAAAAAAGTTTTTAAATCTTTTGGAGTGTAAATTAATTCACAAGCATATTCTAAGTTTTTATTTTTACTTTGAGTCATAGCCATAGAAATAGTTTCATTTTGATGAAAAAGGATTAAATTTCTATTAGAGAGTTCTGCCCAAAATATAAACTCATCTTGGGCAGTAGTGTTAAATACTATAAAGATTAATAAGCAAACAATTCTTTCCACTTGTCAGCATCGATTTTAAGTTCTACATTTACTCTATAAAGACCATCTTTGAAATCTTGATCAACCACACTTGCATTTTTAATCAAACCATTTACTTGTGCCGTAATCGTTGAGCTTTTAAGCATTGCATCTTTTACTGTATCTTTACCATTTACTCTTACACCATATAGCTTACTAGCTAATTGTCTATAAGCATCAGTAATCGCTGCTCTTTTTGCCAAAGCCAAAGCTTGACCAACTGAAACAGTATTCAAAGGGGCAATACCCTCACCCACTGCTGTAAATGTTAGATCATTATCTGCGCTTGTATCATTTGCAAGCATTTTTTCTTCTCTGATGATACTACGCACATCATCTTTATCTACTTTTTGAACCACCACATCAGAATTTGCTTGAGTAGCCTGAGCTTGATTTGGGTTCACGCCTCTTTGATCTAGCGCACAAGCGCTAAAACCTAAAGCCAAACAAAACATAAAAATAACTTTTTTCATTTTTACACCTTCAATTTATTTGATTTTATTAAAATAGCAAAAAGCATTCCAAATTTTACTATTCAAAATTTAAATCCATATTATTTTCAGCATCTAAATCCTCATCCTCTTCCTTAGGACACTTAGCAATGCTTACAACCTCATCGTTTTCTACATTTACTACGATTACACCACTTGTATTTCTACCTGCTTTTCTAATGCTTTGCATATCCACACGTATCATTTTGCCGCTACTTGTTAAAGCCATTAAGTCCATGCTTTCATCAACTATAACTATACCGATTAAATCTTTTGTTTTAGCAGTAAGCTTCATACAAATTACACCCTTACCACCCCTACTTTGAAGTCTGTATTCTCCTGCATTAGTGCGCTTACCTATACCTTTAGCACTCACACTTAAAATCTCTTGTGTATCATTTTCGATCACAACAGCACCCACAACCTCATCATCTTTTTCTTTAAATTTAATCGCAGTTACCCCTCTACTTACACGACCAATCTCTCTAACTTTAGCAAGAGGGAATTTGATACACATACCTTTTTTAGTTACCGCAAAAAGCATTTTGCCACTAGTGATATTTTCTAATTCTTCACTATTTTCACTGCTTTCATTTTCTAAATTTTCATCTATTTCTAAATTTTCGTCTGCATTGACATTGACAACTTCGTTTTCATCTCTTGCTACGATAATTGCAGTAACAAGTTCATCGTTTTCATCTAGATTAATCGCTTTTACGCCCACACTTCTAATATTTTGATATTCACTTAAATTTGTGCGTTTCACGATACCATTTTTAGTAAAGAAACACAATGATTTGCTTTCATCAAAATCAGTTGTCGGGATAATTGCCATGATTTTTTCATCAGCTTGTAAATTTATAAGATTTACTACAGCTTTACCTTTAGCGGTTCTACTTCCTTCTGGAATTCTATAAACCTTAAGCCAATAAAGTTGCCCACGATCAGTAACAAACATTAAAGTATCATGTGTGTTTGCCGTAAAGAAGCTTTCAATAAAATCATCATCATAAGTCGTAACAGCAACTTTGCCCTTACCGCCACGTTTTTGTTTTTCATATTGCTTACTTGGAACACGCTTAATATAACCACGATGAGTGATAGTAACCACCATATTTTCATTTGGTATTAAATCTTCTATATCAATATCATCATAATCATCCTCAATTTGAGTGATTCTTGGTACATCAAATTTTGTTCTAATTTCTTTTAACTCATCTTTAATTAAATTTTCAAGCAAAGTTTCGCTTTTTAAAATTTGATCAAGTCTTTCGATTTCTGCTAACAATTCTCTTAGCTCATTGTCAATTTTTTCTCTTTCAAGTCCTGTTAAACGACCTAACTTCATATCTAAAATAGCATTAGATTGAAGTTCACTTAGACCAAATTTTTCCATCAATAAATTTTTAGCCGTTGGGTTATCTGGGGAATTTTTAATCAATGCTATCACTTCATCAATATTATCTAATGCTATTTTTAAACCCTCTAAAATATGCGCTCTAGCTCTAGCTTTTTGCAACTCATAAATCGTTCTTCTAATAATTACAGTTTTTCTGTGATTTAAGAATAAATTTAAAAGTTCAATCAAAGAAAAAACTTTTGGCTCCTTGTTATGTATAGCAAGCATAATCACACCAAAAGTGCTTTCCATAGTGGTAGATTTAAAAAGATTATTTAACACAATCTCACTCATGGCATCGCGTTTTAGCTCAATCACCACGCGAATTCCTTCTCTATCACTCTCATCTCTAACTTCAGCAATGCCTTCAATTTGCTTTTCTTTAGCAAGTTCAGCAATTTGCTCTATCAATCTTGCTTTGTTAGTTTGATAAGGAAGCTCATCTATTACAATAATATCTTTATTAGCTCTTTTTTCAATATGCGTTTTTGCTCTTACTTTTACCCTGCCACGACCTGTGCGATAAGCTTCTATAATACCTTTCTTACCAAAGATAATACCACCGGTTGGAAAATCAGGCCCTTTGATAAATTGCATTATTTCTTCCAAGCTTGCATTTTTATTATCAATCAAATAAAGCAAACCATCAATAAGCTCATTCAAACTATGTGGAGGAATATTAGTAGCCATACCTACTGCAATACCGCTTGAACCATTAAGCAATAAATTTGGCACTCTAGCAGGTAAAACATCAGGCTCACTCATAGAGTCATCGTAATTTGGTACAAAATCAACTGTATCTTTATCTATATCACGCAGCAACTCTTCAGCTAAAATCGTCATTCTAGCTTCGGTATAACGCATCGCAGCAGCACCATCGCCATCAATAGAACCAAAGTTTCCTTGACCATCTACGCTTGGATAACGCATTGAAAAATCTTGCGCCATTCTTACTAAAGCATCATATACAGCCACATCACCATGCGGGTGGTATTTACCAATTACATCACCTACTATACGCGCTGACTTTTTGTATGCGCTACGACTTCCAACGCCTAAATCATTCATAGCATATAAAATTCTTCTATGAACAGGCTTAAGTCCATCTCTAGCATCAGGTAATGCACGACCTATAATAACACTCATAGAATAATCTAAATAGCTACTTTTTATAGAACTTTCTATATCTATATTTTCAATATCTGAATCTTTAGTAAAAATATTTTCCATAAAAATCCTTAAAATTAATGCTTATATTGTATCAAATTTTGCATTAGCCAAAACTAAAGCAAATAACACTTTAATATTATTTTTTTCCAAAAGCTTTTTTGCCTCTAACAAACTTAACCCTGTAGTCACTACATCATCTACTAAAATTACAGGATGTTTTGGAAGCTTTAATAACTGATATGTTCTTTTATTGTCTTTACGAAATTTCAAACTTTTTCCACTATATTTATGCTGCGAACTAGCTTGTAAAGTATGATACATAGGCTTTATAAATCGAGTTTTTAAATGGCGTGTTAAAATTGCTGTATGTGAGTAATTTTTTTCAGTTTTATCATCTAAGGCTATAGCATTAATTTCGCATGCAGGTTGAAAAAAATCTTTAAATTTAGCAAAACTTAATCTTGCTAAAGCATTTAAGACAAAATAACCTTGAAACCGATGTTTAAAATAAATCAAATGCTTGATTTGTTCATATTGATAAAAATAATAAACCTTAAATCCCTCTTCAAGCTCTCTTATACCCAAAGAATATTCTAAAAGCTCTTCCTTGCAAGCTGGACAAAAACTTGCAAGGGAAAAACCATGACAGTTAAAACATCTCACAAAGAACTAATAATATCTGCGGCTTTATTAGCTACTTGTTTAATAAGTAGTTGGGTAAAAAAAGGCAAATCATTAATTTTATAAAAGCCTTTTACCTCTTGTTTTGTTTTGATATTGATGGTTTTATTTGTGTTGATATCTTTAAGCGTCAATTGACTCGCAATTACTGAAAATAAAGAATTAGAATCAAATTGAGAGTAAAAATCATTAAAACTCAAATCAACTCTTAAAACATAAGGAGAATTTTGAGTATCCTCTACCACCACTATACCTCTATTTTCTAACTCTTCTTTTAAGAATACATAAAAATAATAATTAAAATTTTCATCAATATAGTAGTTTTTACCATTAGAAAAAGAATATTTTAAATTCTCATTCAAATCATACACTCTATGAATATAAACTTTTTTTAAAGAAACACTTTTATCAATCGTTCTTTTATTTGCACAGTATTTAAGACCCACATCGCTAATATACAAAAGCCCTTTGATTTTTGCTTCATATGCTTTAGAACTAGAAGGATTATAACACTCTGCTTGAATTTTTATAACCTCATTAACCTTGGCAACCCCTTGGTTTTTAGAATTAACCGCACATGCACTAAAAAACAAAGCTAGAGCAAATACAAGTATCTTTTTAACCATTATTATTCCTTAATAAATTTCATTTTTAATACCTACACTAGCAAAAATTATACCAAAAAGATACAAATTTAATCAAACTTCACATTTTTGCACATAGAAAAATTTTTCTATACAATTTAAGATAAAAAAATTGACATTTAAAATAAAATTCATTTAGAATATGTTACAAAACTACAATATTTTTAAGGAGTTGTAAATGAGTTCTAATGTTAAATCACTCATAGTCGTTGCAGACTTAGTGTTATTTATCGCATTGCTTTATTTTTCCCCTTTCGGTGAAACTAAGGTAAACCAAGGCTTATCTTTGTTGATTTTTATCGCTATATTATGGCTTAGTGAAGCTTTACATGTTACAATCACAGCCATTTTAGTACCTATTCTAGCGGCAGGATTAGGGCTAATGCCCACTTCTAAAGCCTTAACAGGTTTTGCTGATTCTAACATCTTTTTATTTTTTGGTGGTTTTGCTCTAGCGGCTGCAATGCACCATCAAAAACTAGATAAACTTATCGCACATAAGATACTCACTCTAGCAAAAGGACATCTAGGGCTTTCTAGCTTGTATATTTTTATCACTACGGCTTTTTTATCTATGTGGATGAGTAACACTGCAACCGCAGCTATGATGCTCCCGCTTGCTATAGGCATGTTAGCTTCACTTGATCCACAAAAAGATAGAAATACTTATGTTTTTATTCTTTTAGGTATAGCTTTTAGTGCAAGCATAGGAGGTATAGGTACTATAATAGGAACACCTCCAAATGCTATAGTTGCTACTCAATTACACATTAGCTTTGCGCAATGGCTAAAATATGGTATTCCTATTGTTTTAGTGTTTTTACCAGTAATGATCTTGATTTTATATATGATGTTTAAGCCTAAATTTAATCTTCAAGTCGAGCTACACACTGAGCATATCGAGCTTACAAGGGAAAGAATTATAACTTTACTTATCTTCTTAGTGGTTGCATTATCTTGGATTTTTAGTGGCAATATTAGTCCTATCATACAAAGTACTTTTGGCTATAAAATCGCAAATCTAGATGCAGTGATTGCCTTGCTTGCTGCTGTTTTAGTTTGCACATTTAGAGTGATTGATTGGAAAAATATACAAAAAAATACCGACTGGGGTGTTTTAATGCTCTTTGGTGGAGGTATCACTTTAAGTGTTGTCTTAAGAGATTCAGGTGCTAGCAAGGTCATGGCTGATACAATCATTTCATTTATTGAAAATGGACATTTATTTATCATAGGTTTGATCGTAGCATTTTTTATAGTATTTTTAACTGAATTTACTTCAAATACTGCTTCGGCGGCTTTATTGGTACCTTTATTTATCTCTATCGCAGATACCTTAGGTGTTCCTGCTTTAGGACTTGCTTTAATCATTGCTATTGGGGCTTCTTGCGCATTTATGCTACCTGTTGCCACCCCACCAAATGCTATAGTTTTTGGCACAGGTCACATTAAACAACAAGAAATGATAAGAGTGGGAATTGTGCTAAATATCTTCTGCTCAATCAGCCTTGCAGTGATTGCATACTTTTTCTGGCTATAATCTTTTAGTCCTTTTGGGCTAAAAGATTTTTACATTCTAAAACATAATCTTTTACAATTTTACTCTTATATAAAGCTTCTCTTATACACACACCGGCTATGTTTATGTTTTTTAAATACGGTATAGTTTTCGCATTCACTCCACCTATTGCATAAATGGGTATTTTTGAAACTTCTAGTAAAGCCTTTAGACTTTCAATACCTTTTGGAGCTAAATCAATCTTACAAGAGCTTTCAAATACATGTCCAAAAAACACATGGTTTACTTTAAATTTATAAGCTAAGTCTAGTTCTTCTTTAGAATGAATAGAACCTCCTAAAAGCTTAAAATTCTTATAACACTGTGGATATTTTTGCAAAACAAACAAGGGTGCATGGAAAAACCGATGATTTAATTTTAAACAAGCTTCATAATGATAATGCAAAAAACATATTTTTTGAGTTTTATTAAAAATTTTTAATACCTCTTTAGCTAGCTTAAAATATTCTAACTCATCTAGAGATTTTTCTCTAAGTACTAATGCATCAATACTGCTTTTACTTAACTTTTCAACAAAATGAAAAAAATCCTCTTGAGTATTTTGACTATCACTAATAGCAATGATTTTTTTATCCCACATAAATATTATCACTCATAATAGCTTGCAAATTAACACTTTTTAACATAGCTAGCACCTCATCTACGGTTCGCTTATCGCTGATTTGAAACTGATCATCGCCTTTTTTATCGCCTTGATGTTCTCCTACCCCCACACTCACTCCAGCACTCATTTTAGTAGCACCTAGTTTAATAACCCCATCTCTAAATCCCACTCTTTCTCGTGTAGAAATCGTAATACTCGCAAAAGGCAAAAACAACCTATAAGCACACAAAACCTGCAAAAGTCTTGTCTCGCTTACATCTTTTGGATGAATTTTTTTATTATTGATGATAGGTCTTAATCTAGGAATAGACAAAGCTATCTCAGCATGAGGATATTGTTGCTGTAAAAAATACGCATGTAAAGCCGTTGCAAAAGCATCTTTTCTAAAATCATCTACACCAAGCAAAGTCCCAAAAGCCACTCCCCTCATACCCGCTTTTAAAGCTCTTTCTTGCGCATGAAAACGGTATTCAAATACACTTTTTTCACCTTCAACGTGAATTTTAGAATAAGTTTTTAGATTATAAGTTTCTTGGTATACACTTACATACTCACAACCTTTGTCATGAAGTAGTGCATATTCATCTATATTCATGGGATAAACTTCAATCCCTACAACTTTAAAATACTCTTTTGCTATTGCACAAGCCTTGGCAAGATAATCTACACTTGCATACTCCCTACCTTCGCCAGTTAGAAGCAAAATTTCTTCCAAGCCACTTTTTTTAATCTCTTGCATTTCTTGATGAATTTCAGCCTCATTTAGCTTAGCTCTTTTAATTTTATTACCTTTTTGAAACCCACAGTAAGTACATTTACTATTGCAAAAATTAGAAAGATATAAAGGCGTAAAAAGAGAGATGGAATTTCCAAAGTGTCTTTGGGTAACATAGCTTGACTTTTGTGCTAAATCCTCTATAAAATCTTCTGCTGTACTTGAAAGCAAAGCTTTTAAATCTTCTATATTAAGATAATCTTTAGCTAAAGCCTTTTTTACATCAAAAGCATTAAATTTACTTTCATCAAAATTTTCAACTTCTTTTAAAACCTTAGCCAAAAGTTCACTTTCAATGCTTTGCATATGAGGATATTTTTGCATTTAATCCCTTAAAAAACCACTTAAAGGAGAACTTGCACTCGGTTTATTTTCACTTGCTATACCTGCTAAATATGCACTATGCCCTGCCTCTATAGCCAAAGCAAATGCTCTTGCCATTTTTGCTACATCTTTAGCTTGAGCTATGGCAGTATTTGCCATAACTGCACTCACACCCATTTGCATCGCTTCACAAGCTTGCGCAGGATTTCCTATGCCTGCATCTACGATAATAGGCAAACTGATTTCATTAAGTAAAATTTGTATAAATTCTTTGGTTTTTAAGCCTTTATTGCTTCCTATGGGAGCTCCAAGAGGCATTATAGCCCCAGCTCCTGCACTAACCATAGCACGCGCAGCATATAAATCAGGATACATATAAACCAAAGGAGTAAAACCCTCATCTGCTAAAAGTTTGACTGCTTTTATGCTTTCATAATTATCTGGCAACAAATATTTACTGTCGCTAATTACCTCAACCTTGATCATATCTCCACAGCCAAGCTCTCTTGCAAGTTTTGCTATACGCAAAGCTTCTTTGGCATTTCTTGCACCCGAAGTATTAGGCAAAAGTTTAATATGTTTTGGGATAAAATCAAGTATATTTTCTATGCCTTTATCATTAACTCTACGCAAAGCTAAGGTGATAAGCTCCACTTTTGCTTCTTCAATGGCTGATTGTATCAACTCAAAAGAAAATTTCCCAGAACCTAGAATAAACCGGGAATTAAACTCATATTTTCCTATTTTTAATTTTTCCATTATTCACTCGCTAAAAGCTCTAAAACTAAATTTGCTTGATGTCCTGCGCAAATATTTACACGCGGAGCCATAAGCCCATTACCTACTTTTGCTTCATTTTGCAAATCACCACAAACATAAAAGTTTTTTGCAATTTTTCTTGTTTGTATGCTGTTGCTATCGCCATATCCTGCTAAACCAGAAGCACACACTAAGGCTTTTTCAGGGTAAAACTGATGAAAATTTTGTGCTAAGATAGCTTTGTATTTTGCACTATCAAAGGCTTCACAGACAATATCATCGTTAGTAAAAAGCTCTACAATGTTTTCTTTTTCTATTTTTAAAACTTGTGCAAAAACTTCGATAAAAGGATTGATTTTAGCGATTTGATCTTTTAAAGCTTCAGCCTTAAATTTACCTAAATCTTCTACCATATAAGCTTGGCGGTTAAGATTGCTTGGCTCAACTACATCAAAATCAATTAAATGAAGTCTACCAACCCCACTTCTTGCCAAATTTATCCCAATATGCGATCCAAGTCCACCAAGCCCGCAAATAGCCACACTTGCTTTTTTAAGCTTATCGTGAAGTTTTGGAGTATGCCTTGCCCTCATCATCGCATCAAGGGCTTCATAAGGAGGTAAAGTATTTTTCTCTATACAAAAAAGCTCATCTTCTTCTTTTAAGCTCATATTCTCTTTTGTCGCAAAACCATTGACTATCCACACATCGTTTTCATTTTTACTCACACTTTGGAAAAATTCTAAAGTATTTTTAAAATGCGTATCTATTACACTGCCATTAAATTTAATTTTCATCAACCACCACCTACAAAAGTAACAATTTCTGCTTTATCATTTTCTTTCAAAATTAAATTTTCAAATTGATCCCTTGGAATAATTTCTCCGTTTAATTCCAAGGCAATCAATTCTATCTTTAATCGCTTTTCTTTAACATAGTCCATAAATTTAAGCTCTTTTAATTTAAGCTTCTGCCCGTTAATAATCATTTATCTATCAACTTCCCAGATAATTTTTACAATTTCATATAAAAGTTTTGTTCTTTCAAGCAATGCATTTTTATCAAATTCTTTATAAAATTTAAATCCATTTTCAGAGCTAAAGTATTTATCATTAAAATTTTTGAAATCTTTATTTGTTCTGTGATGAAAATCTTCACAAATAGAACAACCCCATATTAATTTAGCAGCAATATAAGTTTTTAACTTATCCCCGTATTCTTCATTACCTGATGATATATTTGATTTATCTTTTAAAAGCAATAATCCACCTAAAAGATTTCTTTGTCTTTGGAATTCTTCTTCATTATCAAAATAATTGATATTAGTAGCATTATTAGACAATATATGTTCTATATGATAACCTGTTTTATCTCCTGTTCTCGTTGATATGGTAAAAACATCATTTTGCGGTTGTATATTCATATTATCACATATAAATTTTTCTACTCTAGCAAATAAATATCGTAAAAATCTAGGATTCACATTTGTATAATCTCTATTTAAAAAATCTTTATAATCCAATAAAGATTTTGGATCTGATTCTAATTTCTTTTTATTTTTTATAATATCCTTTAACAAACAATCAAATATTGTTTTATATTCTTCTAGTTTTGCTTCTTTCAGTTTTTCATTAAGACTATATGTTATATCTTGAAAATTGTTACTATTATACATACCATTTAAATTTAATAACATCCATAATCTATCATATTCTTTAGCTATTAAATTTATTTTTTCATCTTCTAATTTATCATTTATTTCACATGCAGCTAAAATGTTTTGATATTGACCAGATAAATCATTTATCACTTTACAATAACGTAAAAAATCATTATTGCTACTTGTTATTTTTTTATATAATTTGCCATAATAATATATTTCATTTTTAATAAATTTTTTAATATTTTCAATACGATCAAAATCTTGTTTTCTAAAATTTAGATTATTAGCTATTTCATTATTTTCAAAAATATATCTATGATATCGCTTATTTATGTTTTTTTCAACATCAGAATTTCTTTTAAAAATGAATCTAGATTTTAAAAAATCCGCAAAGAAACTATCTTCAAATTTTGACAAAATGGAGAAAACGTTATCCCATATTTTACAAAAATACTCTGTGTCGTTTTTATCTAAAACACCTATCAATTTACCTTTTAGTATTTCAAAAGGCTTAAGTGGCTCACCTCTATCATTTATAACTTCAAATATCATAGGAGTATCACTTTGATCGATAGCTAACTCAACCAATACTAATCGTTTTAAAAAATATAAAATAAACACTTTAAGTTTTTTATAATTATTATCTTTAAATTCATTTTCTAAATAATTCGATATATCATTATATCTTTCTATAAGATTTTTTTCTGTTTCATTATCAAATTCATCTGGATAATTTTTCTTATTAAAAATAATATCCATAATTTTATATCTTTTATCGTTATCGATATTAAAAAAATCATTAAAACCATTATTGCTAAAAATACATTGTCCTAATAATTCTCTCAACTTCTCTTTGCTATCAAGCATATGATAAAGTTTTGTAGCTATTAAAGTTAGGGTAGTAAGTCTTTGCTGTCCATCAACTATATATGTTTTACTATTAATATTGTTTGTAATATAAACACTAAGATAATACCAATTATACTTCTCCATTAGCTCTTCTGTAATTTCTGAATCTTTATAATATTCATAACCTAAATTAAAATTATAAAATATATCATTTAAGAGAATTAATGTAGTTTCTCTACTCCAAGTATAATTTCTTTGATAAAAATCAATATAATATTTTTTTTGTTTTAAACAATTCTCTACACTTTGTTTATCTGGCATAACAACTTGTTGCATAAATATACTCCTAAAAAATTAATTAAAATTCTCTAATAAATCTTTAAAAACTAAATACAATTTTTCAAGCTCTTCTACACTCACTCTCTCATCAATGGCATGAATTCTATCATTACACACGCCAAATTCCACTACCTTCACACCAAATTGCGCAAAATACCTAGCATCGCTTGTGCCACCTTTGGTGTTAAGTTCTGGTACAACTTGAGTAATTTTTTGTACACTTTCATTTAGTTTTTGTACGATTTTAGAATCACTTTGTGTTAAAAAAGGCTTTGAGCTTTGATCTAAACATAACTCATAATCAAGCCCTTCGCAAGTCTTTTCTACATAAGCTTTTACATCTTCTAAGCTAGTTTGTGGAGAATTTCTTATATTAAACATTAATTTTAAATCATTTGGGGTGACATTGCACACTTCCATACCACCGCGTATATCAGTGATAACAATTTTAGATGGTGCAAATACCTCATCACCTGGATCAAGGTCAAATCCTGCTAAGAATTTCAAAGCAGAAGCAAAATTATGCACCGGATTGATACATTTTTGCGGGTATGCTACGTGACCTTGCTTGCCTTTGATGAGTAATTTTCCATTGATAGAACCACGACGCCCTATTTTAATACTATCTCCCATTTTTTTATCACAAGTTGGTTCAGCAACCACAGCAAAATCAGGTAGCATATCTTTTTCTTGCATAAATTTAAGCACTTCAAGCGTGCCAAATTTAGCCTCGCCTTCCTCATCACTTGTCAAAATTAATGAAATTCTTCCTTTGAAATTTTCTACTTCCTTAACTGCGCACATAAAAGCAGCCACACCGCTTTTCATATCTTGCGCACCTCTTGCATAAATAAACCCATCTTTTTCCAAAGGCACAAAAGGATCGCTACTCCAACCTTCACCTGCAGGTACCACATCTACATGCCCACCAAAAGCCAAATGCTCGCCATCTTCGCTAAATTTTTTAGTCAATAAAAGATTTTTCACACCTTCTTTTTCTATAAAAAAAGCTTCAAAATCACTCAACTCCACTGCGATATAATTCAACGCTCCATCATCATCTGGAGTGATGGATTTAAATTTACTAAGTTCTTTAAAAATTTCAACTACTTGCATGTTTTATCCTATAAAAGCTTTATACAGCATAGAAAGAGCAAAATACTCTAAAATAAATGCTGAAAAAAGATTAATGTAAAATATATGTTTGTTTTTCACAAGGGCTTTGAATTTAGACACAAAAAATGATAAAGTAAAAATCCAAAACACAATAAAACCCACCAAGCCAAAAAGCAAGGCAAAAGAGTTCTTACTCTGCATGCTAAGTCCTGCCACACTCACCCAAAAGCCTATCACATAAGGATTGGTGATGTTTAGCAAAAATCCCTTGCTAAAACCTTTTAAAGGATGGGTTTTATTTACCTTGTTAAGATCGACTTTTCTTGTTTTTCTTAGCATTAAAAATACCATAAAACTCAAAAAGAAAAAGCCAAAAACAGCTAGTATTTTATAAAAAAATTCATTATTTGCAAAGCCTAAAAGTCCAAATTGGATCAAAATCAAAAAAAATACATCAGCACTTAACGCGCCAAGCCCCACACAAAAGGCATTTTTAAAAGAAGACAAAGCAGTATTTAAGATCAAGATATTCACAGGTCCAAAAGGCACAGATACACCCATACCTAAAATAATACCATGCAAAATCGCCTCTAACATTTTACTTCCAAGAAATTTTCTATCTCGATTTTAATTTTATCAATGGCTGTGCAAACATCTTCTATATAAACTTTAGTAAAATTATTTTCTAGATGTTTATCCTCATCAAGATTGTTTAATATACTTTGTTTGCACACTCTTGCATACTCTCCCACAGGTAAAACCTGTCCGCTTGTACCTATGCATACAAATAAATCACAATTGTGCAATTTTTCATATAAAATTTTATAATTTGGTGCCATTTCTTCAAACATCACGATATTATGTCTTATATTTTTACTTTGACATTTAGGACAAATCTTATCATCACTACTTTCATAGCCTATGTTAAAAATACTTTCACATTCTAAACATCTAAGTTCAGGTAAAAAACCGTGCAAATGCACTATGTCTTCGCATCCTGCACGCTCTAGCAAGTCATCAACATTTTGAGTTAAAACACTCACTTGTTTTGGAAATTTTTGTTTTAACAAAGCGATGATTTCGTGTGCATGATTTAGCTTAACACTAGCTAGCTCTTTTCTTCTTTTGTTATAAATTTTTGGGATTTTTTTAAACCCAGTTGCAGAGCAAACCTCCATTACATCATGTTCTTCCCAAAGTCCACCGCTAGCCCTAAAAGTCTTTATACCACTTGGAGCAGACAAACCTGCTCCACTTAAAATCATCACTTGTTTCATTGTCAAACCTTATTTGAAATAGTAACAAAAAATATTAAATTTAAATTTATTTTTAAATAACTTTGATACAATATTCTGAACAAGGATAATTATGAAAATAATAATGTATCATTATGTAAGAGAGAGTATCAAAAAACTTCCTAATTTCAGATATTTACATATTAAAAATTTTAAGAAACAATTAGATTTTTTCGAAAAACAATATGGGTTTGTAAGCTATAAAGAATTTTTACTTTTAAAAGACAATCCGCTGTTTTGCAATAAATTACACAATAAAGTTCTACTAACTTTTGATGATGGACTCAAAGATCATTACACTTATGTTTTTGATGAATTAACAAAAAGAAAACTTTTTGGTATATTTTTCATCCCTACACGCATATTTAAACAAAAAAAAGCATTAGATGTTCATAGAATACACTATTTACTTGGAAAAATGGGGGGGGGTATTTTACTAAATACTGCTTATAATATTATTAAACCAAATATGCTGAAGAAATCTTCCTTAAAACTCTTTAAAAATTATTATCAGGAACTAGACGATGACAAAAATATTAAAGAATTTAAACTTTTATTTAACTATTTCATAAAACCTAATTTTAAAGAAAATATTTTAGATCAAATTACTGCAAACTATTGGAATGATGATGAAATTTTTGATAACTTGTATCTAAATAAAAATGAACTAAAAACAATGAGTGACAACGGTATGCTAATAGCTAGTCATAGCTCCACTCATTTAAGTTTTAAAACACTAGATCTGTATAATCAAAAATACGAATTACAAACCTCCGTAAATTTTTTAAACTCCTTTATAAAACCACCAATACAAATATTTTCCTATCCTTACGGAGAAAACACCTCCTATGCAAAGAGATGGCTTAAGAAGCATAATTTTGACTTTGCTTTTAGCTCCATACCGTCAAAAGATATTGATTATAAAGACTTAATTAACAATCCCTTTGCACTCCGTAGATATGACTGCAATGAATTTATACACGGAAAAGCTAGTTATGGTTGAAATTCGTTTTGCAAGATTAGATGAAGCATATAAAATAATGAGTTTCATTAAAAAGCATTGGAATAAGAATCATGTATTTGCTCACAGCAAAAAAGCGCTAGATTTTCAATATTTAGATAAACACAACCAAAGATACAATATAGTTTTAGGAATAGAAAATAACACAATTCAATCTATATTAGGTTTTACTCTACTTAGTCAATATGACAACAATATCAAAACTAATAAAGATTTATGGTTTGGAATTTGGAGAAGCGTCAAACCTGCTTTCGGAATAGTATTAATAAAATTTCTACTAGAAACCTTAAATCCAAAATCAATTGGAAATGCTGGATTATCCAAACACGGTATAAAATACTATAAACTCTTTTCATATGATAAAGTAGAACCTCTTAAACATTTCTATATCAAAAATAATAGTAAAAATATTTTTTACATAGCAAATTTTCACAATTCTCCAATTACACACAATATGAAAAACAACAACTTCACATATAAACTTTTAAAAATAGACGAGTTTGAGAGATCAAATATAAAATTTATTTTCATCCCATACAAATCAAAACAATATTTTATCAATAGATATTACAAAAATCCTTTTTACAAATATCAATTTTTAGGCATATTTGAAAAATCTGTATTAAAATGTATCTTTGTTATAAGAGAAATTTCAATTTGCAATAGCAAATGTGTTAGAATTGTTGATTTTATAGGAAATTTTACAGAAAATATTTATAGTCTTTTCCAGGAATTTTTAATACAAAATGATTATGAGTATATAGATTTTTTATGCTATGTAAATGATTTTTCAAAAATTACAAATATGGGTTTTATAGAAAAAAATGAAGAAATAATTACAAACTATTTTGAACCATTCATAAAAGAAAATCAAGATATTTATTTTGCCTATAAATGCAAAAACAAAAACTATGCCTTTTTTAAAGGAGATAGTGACCAAGATAGAATCAATCAACTATAGTTTCACCACCTTAGCGCCAAAGCCACCTTGATTAATCGGTGCATCATTAAAGCTTTTAACACTTTTGTGAGCTTTTAAAAACTCTTTTACTGCAAAAGCTAATTTCCCTGTACCTATACCATGATAAACCACCACCTCATCAAAACCCACTATCAAAGCATCAGAGATAAATTTATCTAATCTTTCAAGCGCTTCATCGCTTCTTAAACCATGTAAATCTAAAGTCATATTTAAAGCACTTGGGCGGGTTATATTGACACTTGATTTTACCTTTTGCGTTGGAGTTTGATTGCTTTTTTTAAGCAGTTTTAATGGCACACGCAAACTTAAGCCATCGCTTTGAATCATCGCATCATTTTTTGAAATAGCTGTGATTTTACCTTTGATTTTTTCATATTTTACAAAATCCCCTACTCTAAGTTCTTCATTTTGCTCCATACTTGGTAAAACAATGCTTTTTTTAAGTTCATTGGCTTTATTTAAACTTCTTTGTTTTTCTTTGGTATCTTTTAAATTTATTGTCTTTTTAGCCTCTTCTATCGCTTTATGGTATTTAAACTCTAAACTAGAAATAAGCTTTTTAAATTCATGCTCATTTTTTTCTTTTTGGTCTTTGAGTGAAAGCAAGATTTCATCTACTTTGGCTTCTTTTTTTTCAAGTTCTTCATTTTTCTTGCGTAAAGAAAGTTCAAGATTGATGTTTTTGCTCACCATTTCTTCTAAATTTTCTTTATCTTCTCCATAAAGTTTTTTGGCATTTTGCACTAAATTCGCACTTATGCCATATCTTAAAGCTGTTTCAAATGCATAAGATTTACCTATGGTGCCTTTTAAAAACTCATATTTTGGGCGTGATAATTCCTCATCATATAAAGCAGCGATGAGTTCAACTTGCTCATTTTTCGCCAAAAGCATAGCAAGACGTTTATGGTGAGTTGTAATGATGATTTTATTATCTTGTTCTAAAAGCTTTGAAATAAGCTCAGTATACAAACACGCTGCTTCTTCAAAATCTGTCCCAAGTTCTATCTCATCAACCCCTAGTAAAACATTTTTTTTACCCAAAAGCTTAGAAAAATGCAACATTCTTCCTGCAAAAGTAGAAATATCATTTTTTACATTTTGTGGATCTTCTAAAATCGCATCAAATTCTTTGAAATTTCCTATTTGGCTTTTTTGTGCATTAATTTTCATAGGAAGCAAATACTTTGCAAGTAAAGCCGCACTTAAAATTCCTTTTAAAAGCATAGATTTACCGCCTGCATTTACACCTGTGATGATTAAAACTTTTTTACTAAATTCTATATTGACATTTTTTGCATTTTTTAAAGCCGGATGTGCGAAGTTGTATAAGCTTAAATTATTAGAACTATCAGTTAAAACAAACTCATAATCATGCTTTTTAGCCATTAAAACTCTAGCGCTATAATGATCAAATAAATCAAAAGCATTGTTGATAAATTTCAAAAACATCAAATTTTTATAAAAAACCAAACTGATTTTTTTAGCATACTCATAAAAAATCTCTTCTTTAGCGTCTTTGATCTCATCTATTTGACTTTGAATTTTTTCTACACTCAAAGGCACCACATAAAATCCACCGCCACTACTTCTACCTATGATTTTTGCTTTTAAGACATGATTAAACCCGCCGCGTAAAAGCAAGGCCTCCATACCATTGATAAGATGGATTTGCGTATCGATTAAATATGCACTAAGACTTTTAGTATATGTGAGTTTTTTAAACTCAGTTACCAAGCTTTCTTTTTTCATCTTTAGAGCTAAATTTAAATTAACAAGCCTTTCATCGATACTTTCTTTAATCTCACCCTTTTCATCAAAATACTCAAAAAGTTCTAAAATAGCTTGTGGAATTTCTATTTTTAAAAGCCATTCTTTTAAACTTTCTTCAAATTTTAAACCCTTTAAGTATCTAAAATACATACAAATTTTAATAAACTCAAAACTTTGACTTAAATGCAAAATTCCCTGCTTACTCAAATGGGTTAAAGCACTATTTAACTCTTCTATTATAGGAGGAGGATTAAAATCAATCAGTGAAAGCTCGTTGATCCTTTTATAATGAAGTTTACTATCACCTTGTAAAAAAATTTCTTTATCTCTTGCAAAAAATCCCCTAAAATCCTCTATATAACCATCTAAATCTAGCTTTTTAAAAAATTGCTCTTGCATTATTTATCTACTTTGCAATCTTTTATATCAAAAACATATGCTTTGAATTGTTTATTTTTGCCATTAGAAATAAAACTTTGCGTTCCGTGTTCGAAGTTGAAGTATTCTTTGCTTACATTGACATCTTTACAAATTAGGCTTTGTCCTTGTAAAAACGCATTGAGTGTTTCCTTTTTCAAAACACCACTCCTTGTGGCACTTAACTCAAATTTAACCGCAAAAGCAATCATTAAAATCAACACTAATATTAAAAGATAATTACTAATCTTGCCGATTTTTTTACGTAAAAAAATGAAAAAAAGTAAAATTGCAAAAAAAGCTAAGAGATATAAAAAAACCTTAAACATACTTTCCCCTAAGTTTTGTGCTTATGTCTCCAGCACCAAAGCCAATTATCAAGCCATTTTCAATCAACTCATCATCAAGATAAATAGCATGTTCTTCTCTTTTGATTTCTTTTATAAATTTAGCCTTTGGAAAGTATTTCTTCATATTAATCTCTACTTTAGCCTCCCCTGCAGTATATACAGGTAAAATATAAAGCTCATCAACATAAGAAAACACTTTAGCAAAATACTCTATATTTGCACTCAAGCGCGTATAACGATGTGGTTCAAAAATCGCTATGATTTTTTTATATCCGGCTAATCTTGCATATTCGCTCGCAGCCTTAAGTGTGGTTTTGATCTCTGTTGGATGATGTCCATAATCATCAATCAAGGCCATGTTTTCATTTGCAAATAAAATATCAAATCTCTTTTTAATCCCTTGGTATTTTAAAATTTGGGTTTTGATCTCTTCTATGCTTACAAATTCACTCACAGCCAAAATAGCCAAAGCAGCATCCATCGCTACATGCTCTCCCATACCAAAAACACTAAATTCACCTAAATCTTTAAGCGTAAAATACGTTCTTGGTTTAAAATCTTCCACTTTCATATAAATATTTGTGATATCTTTACTTGGGTAAAGCTTTTTTACATTATTTAAATTTAAATTTGATAAAAACTCATCTTCAGCATTAATCACTTGAATTTGAGACAAATGTAAAAAATCCTCATATGCTTTGTGCAATCTTGCAAGATCATTTTCATAGTGGTCTAAATGCTCTGCTTCAACATTAGTTACTATAGCTAGGTATGGATTTGAATTTAAAAAAGAACTGTCACTCTCATCAGCTTCAAAAATGAGATTTTCGCTTTCTTTATAAAGCATATTAGTGCCACTTTCTTTTAACACCGCACCAATAATAACAGAAGCTTCTATCAAGCTTGCCAAAATGCTTGAAGTCGTGCTTTTACCATGAGCTCCCGCAACTGCAAAAACTCTTTTGTCTTTTAAAATCATAGGCAAGGCTTCTTTTCTTGAAAATGTTGTGATGTTTTGCTCTTTTGCACTAATTAATTCTTCATTATCTTCTTTGATAGCAGCTGAATACACCACTAAATCTACATCTTTGACATTATCTTTATGATGAGGAATTTTTATATTTATACCTTCTTTTTCTAATTCTTTTGTGATTTTACTTTCTTTGATATCAGAACCACTAATCTTAAAGCCTTGTTCTTTTAAAAATCTCGCCAAAGCTGAAATTCCAATACCGCCTATACCTATAAAATGAATTTTTTGCATTCTTGCCTCAAATTTTTTGAAAATTTAAGGCAAAATTTTATCATTTATTTACTAAAAATAAAATATAAAAAGCCTTTAAATAAAATCTACTCACTATTGTTTGATGTTTTGAGATTGACTAGTCTATAATTTAATTGCTTTTGAAATAACTCTTTATAATTTTTTGAAAAATTTTTATGATATAAATCTAACTCAAAAGCTTTATTTGCATCTTTTATACTAGTATTATTTTCAAAATAATAACCACTATTTCCATCATATAGCCCATTTTGGTCAATCCAAACAAGCTCATTAAAACCAAATTCTAACTTTTCATTTTTTATATGTGCTAACATATTTCTTCCTCCTAGGCTTAAATACTCTGTGTTGCTAAGAGTAAGATTATAAAGTGTTGGAAAAATATCCTTATGCGAACCCACACGGTTTTTATCATAATAAATATCATTTTTTAAATACTTTGGAAGATATAAATAAAAAGGTACACTATAGGCAAAAGCTTTTTGGGATTTTATATCCATCTTAATATCTCTAAATCTATGATCGCCTGTAGCAGCAATAATAATATTTTCCCTAAAACTGCTTTCTTTTATGTGATCTAAAAATTTTCCAAATTCATCATTTGCATACGCATAAGCATTTAAAGCATCTATAGAATCACTGATAATAAATTGATTTAGTATCTTCTCATCTAAAGCATTCTCATCAATAAGTTGTTTTTTACTTTTGTGTATATAAGGTCTATGAGTAGAAATACTAAGAGAAATAACAAGTGTAGGATTTTTAGCATTTTCAAATATAGAATATATTTTTTTATACATAAACTCATCGGCTATACCGTATTTATGTTTTGTTTTTCTAGCTTGTGGGAAATCTTGCATTAGTATATTTTCATCTATGACTTCATCAACACCTTGATTTTTAAAATAATTGCCAAGATTATACCAAGAAGCATTACCACTATAAACAAAAACTATTTTATACCCTACATTCTTGTAAATTTGCAAAGGTGTAAAGGCTAATTTTTCTTTTTGATATAATCCATTTGAAATAATATTTGGACTTAAAAAAACCAAACGATTAAAACTTTCTATGGTATTGTTCGCACTGGATAAAAATCTAGTAAAAATAATATCTTGCTCAAAATGTTTTTTTAAATTTCCTAAAAGATTAGTGTTTTCAGTGTTAAACTCAGCTAAATTTAAACCAAAGCTTTCCATGATATTAATATAAATATGATTTTTAGCATGATTTTGATGTGCCGAAGTAGTATCAAACATAGGAAAAAGTTTTTCTTCTAGTTGATTAAGCTGTTTTATATCTACACTTTTAAACTCTTGCTGATTTTTATACTCTTTATATGCCCATGAAAAAGCCATCAAAGGATTTGTAGAAATTTCATTAAAAGCTTTTATGGTACTAAATTCATAATTTGAAGCTCTTAATGCATTATAAGTAAAATGCCCTCTTAGTGCTACAATATAAGCATAAATTAGCAAAATGTTTAATAAAACAAAAAATACTAGCTTTACTTTAGTAGTCTCTAATTTTAAGCTAAGAATTTTAATATTAAGATAAAAACAAAATATACTAAAAATTATAGCTAATAACAATGCTTTTATAATAGGATAATCAGAAAAGACTATAGATAATATTGCCTTAGTATCATCATCTTTTAAACCAAAAATAAAAATATCAATTTTGCTTGTATAAAGTTGAAAATAATAATAATGTATAAACGCAAAAATTAAAACAACAAAAGCTATAAAAGCTACATAAAAACTAGAAAGATAAATATAAAATTTAGCGATTACCCCCCCCCCGTGGTATGATATTTTCTATCTTTAAAAGCTAAATTTACATAAGAAAATAAACCACACAAAAATAGGGGTAGAAAAATAGCACTAAAAGTTCTCATATCATGACCTAGTCCATATACATAAACCATTAAGCTATTTTCACTTTCATTAGTTAAATTTTTTATCATCAAAAACCTAGCTAAAGCAAAAATTCCCATAAAAATAAAACTAAAAGAAAGAATTTGTAATAAAATTTTTCTCATTACACTCCTTTAAATAATATTTTCTTGTTAAAAAGATTATTCTTCATAATTTTTTACAAGCTTATCAAAGCTCCATAAATTTCTAGCTTCATTTGCTTTACTAACTTCTACTACAAGCATTTCTTCTTGATCACCAAGTTGCTCTTGAACCTCCCCAAAAGCATTAATAAAAAAGCTATCTCCATAAAATTTCCATTCATTTTCTTGCTTTAAATTACCTATGCGATTAACTCTTAAAATATTTGTTGAGTTTAAAAAGGCTCTTGTTTTTAAAAGCTCTAGCCATCTTTGATTGCTTTCAAAAGTACTAGCCGTAGGAATGATGACTAAGTCTATCTTTTTTTTCATGATCATTTGCCAAAAGATATCAAAATGTGCTTCAAAACCAAAAAGCAAAGTACATTTTAATCCCTCATGTATGAAAGTAAAAAGTTTAAGCTTATCAGTTTTTTTATTGTTAAAAAATTTTTCTTCATTCCAGTGCACATAAGGCATTAAAATTTGCTGCTCATACACTTTTACATTTTGTGGGCTTACTTTTAAGCATAGTTTTTTTAAACCATCATTTTCTACACTTATAAAAGGTGCAATGATATTTAATTCATATTTTTTAGCAAGTTTTATCAAGCTTGCTTTTTTGCTTTGGCTTTGTTCTTTAATCATGCTTTTTGGCATAGTTTTTAGCTCGCTAAAAAAGCTATTTAAAACATACTCGCCTAAAACCACCAAATTCGCACCACTTTCCTTAGCAGCTTTTAGATAATAATCAAGTCTTGATTCGCTCAAAGCCAAAGTTGGAAATTGTAAAGCTACAACACTACTCATCTACTTGCTCGATTTCTAATTTAGCATTTTCAAGCATAGCTCTTGCTTGCTTAATACTTTTTAAACCTTCTTTGTAAATTTCTACGCAGGTTTTAAGGTCTAAATCTTTATCGTTAAGTTTTTCCAAAGAAAGCTCGGCTTGTTTGATGTGATCTTCAAATTCCATTAATTACTTACCTTATAATTTGGTGCTTCAGCTGTAATAGTTACATCATGCACATGGCTTTCTTTTAACCCTGCTGCGGTGATTTCTACAAATTCAGCCCTTTCTTGGAAAGCTTTGATATCTACTGCACCCACATAACCCATAGAAGATCTAAGTCCACCTAAAAGTTGATGAACTACACTTTTTATACTTCCCACATAAGGCACCCTACCTTCAATACCCTCAGGCACAAGTTTATCTTGAGCGGTACCTTCTTGGAAATATCTATCTGAACTACCTTTTTGCATAGCACCTAAGCTTCCCATACCACGATAACTCTTATATTGTCTTCCTTGATAAGTAAATAACTCACCTGGACTCTCATCAGTTCCTGCTAAAAGTGAACCTATCATCACACTACTTGCTCCTGCTGCGATAGCTTTTGCTATATCACCTGAGTATTTTATACCCCCATCAGCAATTATTGGCACGCCGTATTTGCTTGCTTCTATTGCACATTCATCTATAGCTGAAATTTGAGGCACACCCACACCTGAAACAATGCGTGTGGTACAAATACTACCAGGCCCTATACCTATCTTAACAGCATCCGCACCTGCTTCACATAGATCTTTTACTGCTTTTGCACTAGCAACATTTCCTACTATTACATCTACATTAAATTCAGCTTTAATTGCTTTTAATGTATCAATAATCCCTTTAGAATGCCCATGTGCACTATCCATTACTATAACATCAACTTCAGCTTCTACTAAAGCTTTTACGCGATCAAGTTGACCTACACCCACAGCTGCAGCCACTCTTAATCTTCCATAGGCGTCTTTATTTGAATTTGGGTATTCTTTACGCTTTTTTAAATCTTTTATAGTAATTAAGCCTTCTAAGTGGTTATTTTCATCTACAATAGGAAGTTTTTCTACCTTATTAGTAGAAAAAATTCTTTCTGCATCATCTAAAGTAGAGCCTTTTTTGGCAGTAATTAAAGGCATTTTTGTCATTACATTTTCCACCAAATTATCAAAATTAGTTTCAAATCTCAAATCACGATTGGTTAAAATTCCTATTAAAGTTTTATTCTCATCTACCACAGGAACGCCTGAAATTCTATATTCAGCCATGAGTTCTAATGCTTCTTTCACACTTGCTTTAGCTCCTATATAAATAGGATCCATAATCACGCCGCTTTCACTTTTTTTAACTCTTTTTATCTCTCTAACTTGTGAAGCTATATCCATATTTTTATGGATTACCCCTATACCACCAAGTCTTGCCATCATAATAGCTGCTCTATGCTCAGTAACCGTATCCATAGCAGCTGAAATTAAAGGCATATTCAAAGTAATATTTTTTGTAAGCCTTGTTTTGATATCTACTTCTTTAGGTAAAACCTCAGAATATTGAGGAACTAGCAAAACATCTTCAAAAGTTAAAGCGCGTTTGATGATTTTCATAATTTTTCCTTTATTTGTTTTTAATCATTTCTTCCAAGCTTAAAGCCCCATCTAGCAGAGTTTGCTCATCATAAGTTTTACATATAAGCTGAGCTGAAATATTTAATCCATCTTCATTTTTTGCTACTGGCACACTTATACCACCAAGTCCTGCTAAATTTACTGAAATGGTAAAAATATCTTCTAAATACATTTGCACAGGAGTTTTAACATCATTCAAACCAAAAGCAACACTTGGAGCAACTGGCATAAAAATCAAATCACAATCACTTAAAATTTCTTCATATTTTTGCTTGATAAATCTTCTAGCCTTTTGCGCTTTAATGTAATATGCATCATAATACCCACTACTTAAAACAAAAGTTCCAAGCAAAATTCTTCTTTTTACTTCCTCGCCAAAACCTTCGCTTCTACTATTGACATAGAGTTGATTTAAATTATCGCAATTTTCACTTCTTCTACCATATCTCACACCATCATAGCGACTTAAATTAGTACTTGCTTCAGCTGCTGCGATGATATAATAAGCCGCAACATCAAATTTAGAATCCATCAAATCCTTATAAATAATCTCATGACCATTTGCTTTTAACATATCTATGGTTTTTAATAAAGCTTGTTTTACATCATCATTAGTTTGTTCAATGTAGTTTTGAATCACTGCTATTTTTAATTTTTTATTTGGATTGAGTTTTGGTGTGGTTGCTTCAAAAGCGATCTTAGCGCTTGTGCTATCTTTTTCATCATATCCAGCAATTGCATCATATAAAATCGCAGCATCTTCAACATTTTGCGTAAGTACACCGATTTGATCCAAACTTGAAGAATACGCAGCCAAACCATACCTACTAATTCTTCCATAACTTGGTTTAAATCCTACACAACCACAAAATGCAGCAGGTTGTCTTACTGAACCACCTGTATCTGAACCCAAACTTGCCAAAGCAATCCCTGCAGCTACAGCCACAGCGCTTCCGCCACTACTTCCACCTGGAACTTTAGTATGATCAAGTGGGTTTAAAGTCTTACCATAAAAAGAAGTCGCACTCGTACTTCCCATGGCAAATTCATCCATGTTACATCTTCCAAATGGTGCAAAATTATTTTTACGTAAATTTACAACAGCACTTGCATCATAAGGGGCCACATAACCTTGTAAAATTTTAGAAGCACAAGTTAACTCCCAGTCTTTTACACTGATATTATCTTTTATGGCCACTGGCACACCTACACCTGAAGCACTTAAGTCTTTATTTAAAAACTGCTCCACATAAGCACCTAGCTCTTTTTGCTGGTGTGCTTTTTCATTTAATTCTTTTTTTAAATTTTCTAATTCTTCGTTTGAAAATTTCAAAGCCTCTTTTAAAGTTACCATTATTTATCCTTAAATTTTTTAACCAAATAAAACAAAAAAAGCGTAGCAAATAAAAAACCAACTAAAGTCACCACCACCACGCTAAAAGGTAAAGTTTGCTCAAACATTTTTCACTTTTTCCACACTATTACATCTTGGACACAAGCAGTCTTCTTCTTTAGCTAAAAATTTCCAACATCTTGGACATTTATGCAATGAAGAACGAATAATCTTAAAGCTATGATCGCCTATTTTAAATTCAACCAAAGCTTCTTTGTCATCTAAGCTTTCTACTGAACTCACCATAAACCAGTCTGCTACCTCTTCGATATCTTCACTTAAAAGCTCATTCGCACTTGTTTGTAAGTTTAATTCTAAAGTTGACTTAATGGTTTTATCTTTTTTTAACACATCGACCGTTTCAAAAAATTTCTCTCTTGATTGTATAAATAACTCATCTTCTATTTTATACTCATAATCAAATCCATTTTTCAACACCAAATCAAATACATCTTTTGCACTTTCTTTAATAGCTACATTTGCATGCTCTAATGCCTCATCTATAGTATAAGTAAGGCTTGGGGCTAAAAGTGCAAAAAGTTTTCTAGCTATTAACACCATAGCACTTTGAGCACTTACTCTTTTTGTATCATCTTTTGCATTACAGTACAACCTATCTTTACATACATCTAGGTATATACCACTTAAATCAGCACTCAAGAAATTTAAAAGTGCATTAAAGCCTTTTGCGAATTCGTATTTTTCAAAAGCACTTTCACACGCTTCAAAAGCTACTTTTGCACGCATTAAAATCCACTTATCCAAAAGTGTGAAATTTTTAGTTTCTAAAAACTCTATATCATTGGTATTTGCAAGCAAAAATCTTATGGTGTTTCTTATCTTTCTGTATTGTTCGCTTACTTGCTTTAAGATATTATCTGAAATTTTTAAATCCGTTGAATAATCACTAAGCATAATCCAAAGTCTTAAGATCTCCACTCCATAGTTTTTAGCTACATTTTGAGGTAAGATTACATTGCCCTTAGATTTACTCATTTTTTGACCTTTTTCATCTACGGTAAAACCATGAGTGAGTATGTTTTTATATGGGGTTTTGTGATTAATCACAGTAGAGATTAAAAGTGAACTTTGAAACCACCCACGGTGCTGATCACTTCCTTCAAGATACATCGAAGCTTGATATTCTCCCGCATCATATCTAGCTGAGTTTAACACCGCTTCCCAGGTGCTACCACTATCAAACCAAACATCTAAAATATCATAAACTTTTTCTAAGCTATTTGGATCGTATTTACTATTAGGCGGTAGTAAGTCTTTGATTTCTAGCTCCCACCAAGCATCAGCCCCATTTGCCTCAAAAACACTGACTAAATGATCTAAAACATCATCATCAAAGATCACTTCTTTGGTAGTTTTATCTCTAAAAAATGCGATAGGCACACCCCAATCTCTTTGTCTTGATATACACCAATCAGGACGATTTTCTATCATCGAATTAAGTCTTTTTACCCCACTTTCTGGATAAAACTTCACCATGCTTAACTGCTCTAGTGCAAGCTCTCTTAAGGATTTTCCATCTAGTTTTTTCTCATCCATTAAGATAAACCATTGCTTTGTGGCTCTATAAATAACCGGCTTATGCGTTCTCCAACAAAACGGATAAGAATGCACAAATTTAGAACTTTCAAGTAAAGCATTACCTAATAATTCCAAAATACGTTCATTTGCTTTAAAAATATGAAGTCCTATAAATTCATTTAACAAATGCTCTGGCAAAAGTCCTTTTACTCTAAGCATTTCATCATAACACCCACCATCATCTACCGGCATAATCACTTCAATACCATATTTTAAGCATACATAATAATCATCCTCACCATGTCCTGGCGCAGTATGCACAAGCCCTGTACCACCTTCCATTAAAACATGATCACCTAAAATAAGGGTTGATTTTCTTTGATTGAGCGGATTAATGGCGCTTAAATTTTCAAATTCAGCACCCAAAAGCTCTTTTTGAATTTCACCTTGGGTAAAGTTTTTATTAATCATATTTTCAAGCAAAGCTTTAGCAAAAATATAACCTTCTTTTGTGATAACATATTTTTCATTTGGATTTAAAGATATTGCTTGGTTTGCAGGTAAAGTCCAAGGAGTAGTTGTCCAAATCACTGCCTTTGCTTTTTCAACTCCTAATTTTCCAACCGAAGTTTTATCAAGCTCAAATGTCACAAAGATAGAATAATCTTCTTTATCTTCATATTCTACTTCAGCTTCTGCCAAAGCACTCTTAGCAGCCCAACTCCAAAAGACCGGCTTACTTCTTTCTAGCAAAAGTCCTTTTTTAGCGATCTTACATAAAGCCTTATAAATATCTGCTTCAAAAGCATTTTTCATAGTCAAGTATGGCTCATCCCAATCAGCAATCACTCCTAAAGACTTAAATTCATCTCTTTGGATATTAACAAATTCTCTCGCATGTTCTCTACAAAATTCACGAATTTCTTTTTTACTTAAGCTTTGTTTTTTTTCTTTGAGCTTAACTTCAACTTGCTGTTCTATCGGTAAACCATGACAATCCCAGCCCGGAGTAAAATGCACTTTTTTACCTTGAAAATAATGCATTTTTATAATGATATCTTTTAAAATTTTATTCAAAGCATGACCAATATGCAAATGTCCATTAGCATAAGGAGGACCATCATGCAGAGTAAAACTCTCACCTACTTCTTGTCTTTTTTGCTTCATTTTCTCATAAGCATAGTTATTTTCAAACCACTTGCTAAAACGCTTAGGCTCAAGCTCTGCTAAATTTGCACGCATTGCAAAAGTCGTATTTGGAAGCAATAGCGTATCTTTATAATCCATCTAATCCACCTTAAAAAATTTAAAAATAGTAAATTTTACTTAAAATACTTTTAATTTGCACTTATTTTTTTGTTATAATCACAATAAAAAAAGGAAAATAATGAAACATCTTATCATTATCATAGGTAGTGAAATTATTATTAATGAAAATTATATGCATTATATACAAGAAGAATACAAAAAACAGTTTTTAGAGCTTCATGAGTTGCAATTTATAAACAAACCTAGCAAAGAACTTCCTTTTTTACTTGAAAAACTTTCTAAAAAATATGATTATATAACCATTTTTAGCATTAGCGAATACTATACAACCATAGCTAAAATCATAGCAACTTTAAATGATGATGTTTTAATCTTAGAAAATGACACCCTAGTGCCTTCTAAAGCTTTGCGTAAAAAAAATTCCTTTTTAAGCTCTTTTGAGCAATGCCATATTAATTTATTAAACATAAATATAGAGCAAAAACTACCTTTGATTTTACAAAATCCTGAACTTGACTATACATACTTTTGTCTTTTAGATATTGACGAAATAAGTGCAAATATCTTACTTAACACACTTACTGCTTCCTTTGAAATTCAAACAAGCTCAAGTGCTTTGCTAGATAATCTTATTTGCATCAAAGCAAGTGCTAGTCAACACGGAAAACTAGAAGGGTTTTTAAAAGGAGTGTTTAAGCTTTTTGCAGGAAAAGTATTTTTAGGAAATAATCCTATCAAATTTATAGCCAAAAAACTTCTAGAGAAAAATTTAAAAATTTCCTTTGCTGAAAGCTGCACAGCTGGACTTTGTGCTTCAAAACTGGCTGAAAATTCAGGAATTTCTAGTGTGTATGAAGGTTCTTTGATCACTTACTCCAACCGTTTAAAAAATACTTGGCTTGGCGTAAGCAATGACACCTTAGAAAGCGTTAGCGAATACTCTGATCGTTGTATTTATTTTATGTTAAAAGGGGTTTTTAAAACTGCAAATTGTGATTTTGCTTTAGCGCTTAGTGGGGTAGCTGGGGAAGAGAATGATAAAAACACCAAAGCAGGCACTATTTACATAGGGGCTATGTATAAAGATGGAACTTTTTTACAAGAATGTATCCATATACAAGGCAATAGAAACTATACAAGAGAGCAAGCTAGCTTAGCTGTATATAGTCTAATGCTTAGATTAAAACCTGAAATTTTCTTTGGGGTTTAAACCCTATACAATAGTTAAAAATACACCCCACCACTTAAATATAATTTCATTCTATGTTCATCATCATATTTATACTGATGTAGCGCTCTTGCTGCATCTAATTTAATATAATACTCATTTGCTTTATTATAAAGTATTTGCAAACCTACTGCATCTAAGAAATGTTCATTGCTTCTTCTATCTGATGATTTTTTTTCATACCAAGCATAACCTATATCATAAAAGGGAGTAAAATAAAAATTAGTATTTGGTAGATTAATTCTTATACCAAAATTAGCCACTATAGTATTATCTCCATCACCCTCTCCATTATCATAAGCTCTTACTCCATAAGCTCCACCCAAAGATGAACTCTCTGAAGAATCAAGTTCAAAATTCCCTAATACCTTTTGATAGTTAAGATTAAGTGTATGAGTAATGTATTCATTAATACTATAATAATTATTCACACTAGCATTTAATTTTCTAAACCAACCAAAGCCTTTATTAGATATAATATCTACACTATCATTATTAACCTTACCTATGCTTATTTTGCCAGCATAAGCAAGAGTATTGTTTTCAAAGCCTCTAAATAAACCTTCTAAACCCATACTCCCTACATTAGAATGCTTATCAAAGCTTATAACATCTAAACTAGTATCACTTAATATCTTATGATATATACTAGAAGTAAAGTATAAAGAAGAATAAGTATTAATCCACACAGGATAAGAAAAGTCTATACCAATATTTCTTGATTTACCACTAAAACCTAAACCCTCATAAATTCCACCTAAAGAATAAGTTCCTTGAGAAATACTTGGAGTAATTTTTAAATTTCCTAAAAAGAAAGTATAACTTGCTCCATAATTGATTTGTTTTTCATTGCTTGATTGTAAGTAAAAATTATAATAATCCCCCATATTAAGTATAGAATTAAAACCCATACTAATACCTGCTCTAATATCCCCTGCACTTTCAATACCATAATTATCAGCATATAATAATACATTAGCCTTGGTATCAGGCATTACTTCTATGACTACATCAGTCTCTCCTATATTCTCTCCTGCTTGTAATCCTGCTAGGGTTGTTATCCCATACATTTCATTGACTTTATATACACTATCTTCTATTAATGCAGTAGAAATGATTTTACCTTTGATTCTTTCATTAAGTTTATTTTCTATGAAATGATCTTTTATGCTAGTTTTATTCTTTACTACATATTTACCTAGTGTTCCTAAGGCTATATTAATTTGTACACTATCTTCAAATTCTTGTTGGGGCACATAAGCTGTTGCTGCAGGATAGCCATTAACTTGAAAATAATAAGCAATAATATTAGATATATCTTGTAAATCTTGTAAGTTTAATTTTCTTGTACTAAACTCACTAATGAGTAATTGTAAATCTTCTTCTTTAATACCTAGTTTTTCAAAGCTAGTATTTTTATTAGAGATGACAAATTTGTATTTGGTTTTTATTTTTTTGATGGTAGGGGTGTTATTGTTAGAATTAGTATTGGTTTGGTTGTTTGTATTAGTAGTATCATTAGTTGAGTTAGAATTATTATCATTTATACTAGTATTAGTTTTATCATTGTTTGTATTAGTAGTTTCCTCATTAGCTTCCTCTTCTTGTTGTAGTTTTTCTTTTAAAGCTTTCTTTTTTTCTTCAAAGTCTTTTTTAGCTTCTTGGCTTTTTATATAATCATCTTTGGTTTTTAGATTTTCTTTCAAAGCTTTGTTTTGAGGGAGGTTTCTATCAGGGGATAGCTCTATAGCCTTTTCTATATCATTTTTTACTATGGTAATACTTCCATTATTAGCATAAACTAAAGAGCTAATAGCTACAATACAAAGAGAGAGTTTTTTCATGATGGTTTTTCCTTTTTATTCTTAAAATCAAGAATTTTTGTTTTTATATTTATTGATCAATCAAAATAGTATTTAATATGAGCATTTATTAATATGCTCATTATTATTGCCAGGATATAGCTATCCTAGCAAAATATTTACATTCCACTAACTAAACAAGAATTCATAGTTTTATAATTATCACTTACTATACAAATTTTACCTTTTTGCGTCAATGAAGTTTCTTCTACTACTTCAACTTGTTCTTCTTCTTTAATAGCTTCATCTCCTTTTAGATTGAAAGATGAAGTTTGTTCAAAACTTAGGGTTAAATCAGAATTATCATTATCAGGTTGAATAGCTACATCAGGAAGTGATGGCGATGGAGTAGGTATAGTACCACCATCTCCAGTAATTGGTGTTAATTTAGGATTAGTATTTAATATCACATTAGCAAAAGCACCAACTACTTGAAAATTATCTGTATTGTTTTCTTCTTGCCAATCAGATAATTTATCTTGATAACCTTTAATCTTATTTGCATATTCTTGACTTTTTGCAATTATAGTATCTATTTGTTCTTTTAATAAAATAAATGCAGGATCATTTTTACTTGCTTTGTTTTGATTGATTAAATCTACATAAGCATTGTAAGCTTTAACGGCATCTTCGAGTTTTTTTTCTTTAGCTAAGAGTTCTTTTAGATAGTTATTATAACTATTCACTAAAGGACGCAACACTTCTTTTAGTTGGTTGGTTTTATTAATATTTTCGATTGTATCATTCACTTGTTCTAGTATATCTTTTTTTGTATTAAAACCTTTTCCTTCAAATTTATCTTCCGAAGCAGCACTTAAACCATTGTTTTTATAAGCTAAAAGAAAGTCTAAGCTTTGAACTAAACTTCTAGCTTTAGTTTTATCACCACTTAGAAAGTATTTAGCTATAAACTCAACTTTTTGATCTTCATTCATATTAGAATAAGCATCTTCTTCTTTTAATTCATTAAGCATAGCTAATAAATCACTAATATGTAATTTAAATTTTATATCATTAATGATTTCTTTTTTGATCATTTCTTGGTGTAAATCATTTTTATCTAAAACAACCTCTTCATTGATAATATCTTCTGCTCTAACGATGTAATCTGTATCTTGTGATGGTTTAGATATCGGTGTTGTAGGAAAGATAGGTTTAGGGATAGTATTAACATGATTTATAAAATCTTCATAAGCTTGTTCCTTATTACTATCAGAATAAGCGTATGCATTAATTTTATTATCATTATTAGCATTTTTATTAAACTCTTGTTTATTTAGATATTCATTATCAGCTGTTGCATTGGTTAAAGTATCTTTTTTATAATAGATATTGACATTTGTATACTTTTTATTTAAATTTTCGTCAAAAACTTCATTTTTGCCTACAAACAATCCAATATTACTATTCTTATTTGCAGTTAAACTAAAATCAGGATCTAAAAATATAAAAATATTTTCATAGTTTACAATTTCTTTTCCAGAATAAGCGGCTCCAACAAAACTTCCTATATTATAGGAATGAATTTCACCATTTTTTACATGAGTATGAATATTTTTTAAGCCTTTTATATAAATATTAGAAAATTTACCATAAAGAGCACGCCCAACAAAACCGCCTGCAAGAACATCAATTGTTTCGTCATTATCTGCTTCGGCATTAATATTTTTTATATCTTCCAAATAAATATCAGAATAATGACTAGCGCTTCCAGTCAAATAACCTGCAAAACCTCCAGTATGTATAGAAACATGACCTCCATTTTCATAGTGTGATTTTGCCGTAGTGGTAATATTTTTTATATCTTTTATATGAATATTTGAAAATATGCTATTGTGATCTGAAATCATCCCAGCAAATCCGCCAGACATAACATTGCTTCCACTAGCGCCAATATAATCTATGTTATCTAATATTATATTATTTATTATATTAGCTTTTTCAGCTGTTTGTATCCTAATTTCCCCAGCAAATCCGCCAGAATTAACTTTATAAGGTCCATCAGCATTTATTTTTTTTATATTATTTAAAACAATATTATCAATTTTTGAAATATTAAATAATTCTCCAGCAAATCCACCTACATTTGTTGCTTCGAAATAATCATCATTTTCATCACTAGCAATAGCTTCTATCACGCCTATCTCATCTAAAAAAATATTAGAGAAAGTAACACCACCAGCACCATTAGCATACCCAACAAAACCACCTACATCTGCATTATTTTTGGATTCAGATTTTATTTCTCCAATATCAGTTAAAAAAATATTAGAATAATCATCTTCAAACGAAGTAAACCCAACAAAACCACCTAAACGAGTATAGGTAGCTTCAGTAGCAACAATACTATTTATATCATTTAAGATAATATTAGAAAAACTATTTTGTTGCATACTGTCTCCAATAAATCCACCTACATAGGAAACACGATTACCACTACTATGAATACTACCTATATCATTTAAAGAGATATTGCTAAATTTATTACCATAACCATATCCAGCAAAACCACCTACAGAGGAATTATATTTATTATTATTACTTCTACTATTAATATTACCTATATTGCTTAAAGAAATATTGGAAAATTCACCAAAATCAGCAGCACCAACAAATCCACCTACATAAATATAACCATTGTTATTTTCTGCCTTTATACCACCATCCATATAATCTACATTGATATTTTTAAATGTAGCTTTATTAGCACTTCCAAATATACCAACATATTGTGGTTTATTGTCTAATGTTGTTGTGTCTATATTAATATTTTTTAATGTATATCCTTGTCCATCAAAAATCTTTGTAAAACTACCACTTGTCCCAACTATCATAGAAGTACAACCAAGACTATCTATACAATAATTTGCATAGTTTTGTCCTTGATTACCTTTAAAGTCTATATTATTTGTGAGTCTATATTCACTTGCAGTATTTCTAAAATCCTCTTTATTTTCATTCCATCCCTTAGCAAAATGCCACCAATCTACATCAGAACCTATACTTATATATTGATTGTATGTTTTATTAATACTATTTACAGAATCAAAAACATTGTAGTTTGCTTTTGGATTATAATAATATCCTGTAGAACTTAAATACAAATTTCCTTTATTAGCAGCAATGCTTGCATTATTTACTTTTGTAGTTCCTACATCTACATAAACTTCATTAGCTTTTAAATGTAATTTATCAGTTGTAATTTTATTTAATTGTCCTTTTGTGTTAATGCCAGCTTCAAGAATAATTTTATTAGCTTGCAAGGTAATATCATTTGCATTAATATTACCCATATTTACTACATTACCTGCTTTAGATGGTTTAAACACAGGAGAAAAGCTTATTCCTGCTTCTAAACTACTTAATTTAGCAAATTTATCCATATCAGCATCACTCATAGAAGAAGTTGAAGTCACAAAGCGATTAGCATTAATAGTTCCTGTTTTAGTAATGATTACTCCATTAGGATTGATTAAAAAGACATTATTACCATCTGCATTTAATATACCTTCTATGGTAGATTTACTTGTTCCATGAGCAATGTTTAAATAGTTTTTATTCTCACCTTTAAAATTAACTTGAGCTTTTTCTCCTATACTAAAACCACCACCCCATTGGATAACAGAGTTTGTTTTATCACCCGTTATATTCATAATATTATTGTTAGTGTTTATACTTCCACTTGTTCCATGTGTAAATTTACCTCCACTAGGTAATTGATTTGGTTTAATCTTAGTTGTTGCCATTAGTGGAGAGAAAAGTAAAGATACTGTTATACCTGAGAGCATGATATGATGTGTTAACTTTTTCATGTTAAATCCTTTCTAGCTTTTAATTTAAATTAACATAAATACTTTTAGCATCTTTGCTAACACTTAGGGTGCAATTAGCCTTTTGAGTTTTTGCTTTGATGTTTTGATGTAGTTTGTAATTGTTTTTGCTTATAGTGTTTAAAAGTTGTTGTAAATCTTGTTGATTTAATCTTTTATTATTAGCATTAACAAAGCCTTTTTCACTTTGCATTAGAACAAAGCTTTTGTTTTTTATCTCATTATTTGTATACACATTAATAGAACTATCTTTAGAAAGATAAATAGCTTCTTTAGCACTTAAATAAGCTTGAATATTATCTTTTAATATAAAGCTATAATGATCAAAGTTATTGATAGTATTTGTTGTTATGTTTGTATTTAGCACTAAGTGATTGTTAGTACCACTTTGATGCGTTAGAGCTTGTGATTTAAAGTTATTATCTTCTTGAATTCGTAAAAAGCTACCTGTTACTAATACTTTTGCATCAGTATGGTTAAAAATATTAATATCACCACTTAGATATAAAGTATTATTATAGCTTTTATCATTCTTACCATATACACCAGAAGCTGCTATGACAATACTAAAATTGTCTTTATACTCATCTATATTTAGATTATGTATATGTGTATAATTATCATGCGTATTCTTAGCTATACCTGCACTAATTACTATTTCACCTTCTCTTTTATTAGAAGCTGTGCCTAGGGTTATATTATCAAATATTATATTATTATTAGTGCTTTCATCTTTAGCCTTAATAATATATACATTATCCCTAGCCTTACTAGAATAATCTTTAATATTTAAAGTATTATCATTAGCCTTTTGATTAGCTCTTAGTATAACTTTAGAACCTTTATCTATATTAGAAGCATTGGTTAAGGATTGCACAAGATTATAATTAATAGTATTTTTTTCTAAATTATCAGCTTCTATAATAGCAGTTAGATTTCTACCTGATTTTACATTATCTAAAACTATGCTATTAGCATAAGCACTACTTGCATAATAATCTTTATTATCTAAATTAGCTTTAGAAACTGCATATAAAAATAAAGGCATAGCAATATTTGAGTTGTTAATAACAATGCTATTATTATTTGCCTTAGAACTTAGAGTTTGTGCTGCTATGATTTGAATTTTATCTTGGTTATCTTCAACAGTAAGTCCTTGGGTTAAATCTCCATCAATATGAATGCTATTTCCACTAGCTCCTTTAGTCGCTACCCCTCCATAAATATTAAACTCATTTTTTCCTGTAAAATTAGAATTAATCTCAAATGGCTTTTTAAGATGAATTCTAACACTATTATCATTAGCTATACCATTATTAGTTACACCTGCATAAAAGTCTAAGAGTGCTTTTACTTCTATATTATTATTAAGTTCTAATAAGGTTTGTAAGTCTTTGATATCTATGGTGTTTTTATAAGCATTACCTTTCATAATCCTACCACCAAATATCTCACCTACTAATACAGCATTATAAGCTAAAGGAGTATTTTTAGCATCTACTCTTAAGTCTAATTGTAAATCATTTATAATAACACTATTTCCTCTTACCTCATAGCTTTGATTATTATTAACATCCACAAAGCCACCTGCCATATGTGTAGCAGCTGAAGTAGAATATGATCCACTTGGACCATGCACAATTAATGAAGCACCATTAATAAGTAATTTATTATTATTTGCATTAGCATTATAAGCTATAGCTCCAACCACATGAGTCATTCTTTCATCAAAAATATCACCATCATTTAAAGCACTTTGCTGATAAGGAGTAGTATGAAAGTCTATCTTTACTCCATCATTTAATATTACAGTATTATTATTAGTATTAGCATCTATACCAAAAGCACCTACTATATAAGGTGCTCCATTTAAGGCTAAGGTATAAGTGTTCTCAACACCCATATTCACATAGGCATCTTTTAAGAAATTTAAAGTATTATTGCTCGCTTCACCTTTTCTAGCTATAGCAGGAGTAATTAAAAAATTATATTTATTATCCAAACCACTAGCCTTAGGATTGATTACTTCTTTATTGGTTGGTTTTAAATAATATACTGAAGATAATTCTCCTGCTTTTAATACTAAGGTATTATTATTTGCTTTAGCATTAAAAGCATAAGCAGAAACTAAAAAAGGTATATAGCTGATTTGATTCATGGTGGTGTTAGAAGAATAAGCTCCATGAAAGCCATTAATTACAAAAATATCTTCTTTAATGCTTGGAGTGAGTATGTCTTGTCTAAAATGCAATGCACTAGTATTATCTTTAGGATTATCATAAATTAAAGTAATATGAGATAGATTTTTATTACTAGCCATTTGACCATAGAAGTTTTTACCATTTAAAAACTTATAAGTATTGTTTGTATAATCATATACATCATTATTATTAAATTTATGCTTTGTGATAATATAAGCATTAGAACTTTTATCATAATCTGCCTGAATAGCTGCTTCTAAAGAACTTAATGAAAAAATAGTAAATAAAGAAAGTTTTAAAAGATTGAAGTTTTTAAAGTTTTTTAAAGAAGCTAAAGCACTTAAGCCAAAATGAAAATTATCGTATCCCCCCCCCGTGAGGTGATTTTTAGGTGTGTTTATATACATTGAAAAAGTCCTTTCAAAATAATTAATATATTTAATCAGCCTGTGTTTGTTTATATATGTTGCAGCAATTACTACAAATATATTATTAATAACAATGCAATACTAACATTGAAATTATAAATTTTTAATTAAAGAAAATTTAATATAAAAAATCTCCTAAATACTATAAGTACAATAATTTTAATATTTTCAATAAAATTATTGTAAAAATTTGGTTTTATTTTCTAAAATGCTTTTAGGGGTAAATCCTATGAATTTTTCATATCTATTGCCTTTTTCATCAAAAAAAACTATCACAGGTACACCATAGATCCCACCCACCGCTTTAGATAAAAAAGAACTTGCCTTAGCTTCATATATAAGTGGCAAATCTAACTTTTTTTCTAAAAGAATTTTTTGAGCATCTTCTTTTAACTTAACTCCATTTAACACTGCTAAAATAAGAAATTTTCTTTCCTTGTAAAGCTCATTTAATATAGGAATTTGTGCATCACATGCGCCACAATCTTGCGTAAGGAAAAATAAAGCATACGCATGGTTAGAATTCTGAATTTTTAAAGTTTTTTTAAAACCATCATAATCAAAAATATAATTATATTTTGAATTTAAAGTTTTAAATTCGTTATTTGAGCAAGCATTAAGAAAAAAAATACTTATTAAAGCCAAGAAACAATAGAAAATTTTAGTTGCGACCATGGCTTTTCTCCTATGATTTTATCTTGCACAACACCATCTTTAATGACAAAAGTAGTTGGCACAGCAAAAACACTAAATCTTTGCCATGATATATCTAAATCATCTTGCAAAAATATAATATTTTTATAATCATATTTTGTAGCAAATTCTTCAAAATCTTTACCTTTATCTATAGAATCAAGTGCTAAAATAGTCATTTTTTTAGGGTGTTCATTAGCTAATTTCTCCAAAAGTGGCAAATCTTTCAAACAAGATGCACAACCTTGCTCCACAAAAGTTAAAACGATAAGATTATCAAAATCGGCTAATTTAACTTTTTCTCCAGCTAAATTCCTAGCTGCGATTTCTGGTGCTTTTAGACCTATTTTGCCACCATTTTTGTTATTGTTTTCAAAACAAGCACTTAAAAATATACTGCACAAACAAGTTAAGATTAAAATTTTAATTTTCACTTTTCATTGCCCCATGGCTTAAAATGATCGTTCTATCAGCAAAAGTAGCTAAGTCTGGATTATGAGTGATTAAAACTATAGTCTTGCCATCTTGTTTTAATTTGCAAAAAAGATCTAAGATGTTTTTTTCATTTGCTTCATCTAAATTTCCCGTAGGCTCATCTGCGAGTAGAATTTCAGGATCATTCACCAAAGCCCTTGCTATACATAGTCTTTGTTGCTCTCCACCACTTAACTGACTAGGCAAATGCGTAAGTCTATGAGAAAGTCCTACTTTTTCTAGTGCTATCATAGCATCTTTTTGTTCTATGCTTGAATGGTAAAATTGCGCTAGCATGACATTTTCTAAAGCATTTAAATAAGGTATTAAATGAAACTGCTGAAAAATCAAACCTATCTTCTCTCTTCTAATTACACTTTTTTCTTCTTCGCTTAAATTTCCAACTTCTTTATCATCTAAAAAATACTCCCCGCTACTTTGAGTATCCATCAAAGAAAGTATATTCAAAAGCGTAGATTTACCAGAACCTGATGGACCCATGATAGCTAGCCACTCGCCTTGCTTTACTTCTAAGTTGATATCTTGCAAAGCTTTAACTTCATTGAAATTACGATTTAAATTTGAAATTTTTATAATATTTTTCATCACTCACCCTTTAAATTTTCACAAACATTGATTTTTAAAGCTTTTTTTAACGGTAAAAAACTCGCAAAAAATGCAAATATCAAAGAAACAAGCACTGCAAAAAATACCGAAAGTAGTCTAAAATCTATACTTGCATTAAAAATCAAATACCCAAAAATATTTGCTAAAAAATATCCACAAAAAGCACCAAGCAAACTCGCACTTAAACTTAAAATAAACACTTCAGTCCCAAAAAGCTTAATAATCTCTTTATGCTTAGCTCCCAAAGCAAGGTGTAAAGCTATTTCTTTTTTTCTTGAAAAAATCACCGCACTAAGAGTGGTATTTACACTCAAAGAGCTAATGAGTAAAATCGTTAAGCTAATCAAAGCCATTAAAGCTTTAATTTTATCTAAAATTACACCCTCGCTAATAGATACCGAAGCAATCACCTTTGCTTCTATATTACCCTTGCTAAGTTCTTTTGCTTTTTGATCTAAGCTTTCATAATTACCTAGTAAAATAGCCTGAGCATAATTAACTACTTCTTTATCAGCTAACTCTTGGGCTTTTTTCAAAGAGATGATCAAAACGCCATCTTGCTCATCATTGCTTCTTAAAATGGCTTTGATTTTAACTTTGGCTATTTTAGAAATGCTTGGATTGTAAATTTGTAATTCTTGTCCTATTTTGAGTTCAAGTTGCTTTGCTAAATCTGCTCCCACAAAAGCACTATCTTCGCTAAAATCACTTAAAGAAAAACTACCCTGCAAAACCTCCATAAAAGGCTTGGTAAGCTTTAAATTGGCAAAATCAACTCCAACTACTACTGCACTAGAGCTTTCAAGATTGTAAAAACCGTATAAAAATGGGGTTAAAGCTTTTGCTTTTAAATTTTCTTTAGCTTGATTAAAATCTTGCATACTTAAAAACTCATCGTCTTTAGGCGTGATAATAAAATTCGCACCATAAGCTTTTAATTCTTTAGATAATTTAGTATCAATATCAAAATAAATATTAAAAAACGAAGCACTTACCATAGCACCCATAAATACAGCTATAAAGATAACACAAACTCTTTTATAAGAAAAAATAAGAGATTTAAAAACCTCTTGTATAAAAAAATTATTTCCCATATAAAACCTCTGAAGTAGAAAGTTTAGAAATGCCCTTAATCGAGAACAAGCACCCTAAAAATACTATAAGCACTGCAAAAAATAAGCAAATTGGCAAAATAATCCAAGAGAGTGCGATAGTATGATCAAATATACTCAAAGCGATAATCTCTGACATAGCTATACCAAAAGCAAAACCCAAAACAGCTCCAACCAAAGCCACTACAACCCCTTCCAATGCAAAAATCATATAAATTTGTAAAGTACTTGCACCCAAAGCTTTTAAAAGCCCTATTTCACTTCTTCTTCTAAAAATATCCGCACTCATTAAAGAAGAAATAGCTATAGAAGCCACAACTAGACATATGATACTAACCACAGCCATTAAAGATTGAATTTTTGATACTATTAAACTTTCTGCATCTGAAATCGCACTCACCACTTTTGTGCTAGCACCTTTGAAATCTTCTGCAATTTGATAAGCGATTGAACTTACATAAGCAGTGCAATACCACTGATCATATTCAAGTTGATCAAGACTATCTACATCACGTCTTGCTTTTTGTGCTAAATCATTTTCAGGTATAGTTAGCGCTGAAACTTCTGCTTTAGCAAACAAACCTTCTTTATTAGAAAGTTTTTGCGCCAAAAGCAAAGAAGTGATAAGCTTATTTGAAAAAGCCTGAGTTAAGTCCACTATGCCGACAATTTTTACTTTAAAATTTTGGTCATTTTGTATGATTTGAATTTCATCATTAACTTTTAAATGATATTTTTGTGCCAAGTCTTTTCCCAGCATTACCTCATCTAAACTATCATCTTTTGGGTAGTTTCCTTCTATCTTGCTATATTTATAAAGCTCTTTAATCCCTGCGTAAAAATCATCATCATCTTGGACTTTTATAGCTTTATCAAAATACGTCCCTACTAAGGCTATATTTTCATAACTTGCGCTTGGAGTTTGAATTTTTACCTGCGTATCTAAAAATGGCGCAAAGGCGTTGATGTTGTTTCTCCAAAAAATTTCTTTAATAGTATGAAGCTTGTTTTCTTCTAAAAAATTTTGATTTTTTAAAGGTTCGTAGATTTTATTACCTACTTCCACGCTCAAACTCGCACCTTTAGGTAAAACCAAGATGTTTGATCCATAACTTCTTAGTTCTTTTGTAATCTCATTGCCTATACCTAAAGTAAGATTTAACATTGTAGCCATAAGCAAAGTAGCTAAAAAAATCGTTAGCAAAGCCAAGGATTTTTGAATTTTATTTTGAAAAATGGAATTTTTTACAATCTTAACTTGCATAGTCATTTCCTAATAAATTATGAATTCTATATTTTGAAGTTTTATTGGTATCAATGTATTTTAAAGGATCGTTTTTAAATTCTTCATAGTTTTTTTCATTCGCAAAGAAATATGTTCTTCCTTTATAAACATAAGATCTTGGTGCTTTTAAGTTAATAAGCTCAGTACGATCGATAGGATCATAAACTTTCTTTTCTACTACTTGAGTAAAAAAATTCACCCCATCTAAAATTTCTGAAAAAGGTATGATAACTTTACCATTTTCAAATTTATATTTCATTGGGATAGGATTACATCCGCCTGCTTTGCCCACACTTGGCAGGAAAATTCTCACATTACACGAAATACAAATTAACTCTCCACCTCTTTTAACATAACCCATATCACCACATATACTACAAGCATCAAAAACCGCTACCGGTGAGTCTTTGTCTTCTCTTTTGTTGATTAAGAAAAATCTCACTACCTTACCCTCATCACTAATATAAGCAAAGCGGTGTAAGTTGTTATCTCTTAAAATAGCTACATCAAAGACAAATTCATCATTTTCATTTGGTTCTACATAGGTTGGCTCATCTATGGTGATTGGCTTGGAAGCATGCAAGTCATAAAAAAGACAAATACAAAGGCTTAAAACCATAGCACTAAAAACACTTGCGCTAAAGTTAGTTATGGTTGAATTTTTAGCGTGATTTTTTCTAAATTCTATATCAAAATCTTTTTTCTTGGTATTTTCACTCACTCTTTGTTTTAGAGCTAAAACAACACAAAGCCCTAACAACACAAACCATACATAAGTATAAAATTTAGCATAATACACACTTTTTGCTACATAGCTTAAATACAAGCTTTCTGTTTCTATTACGCCTTCTCTCATAAGGTGTAATAGAATTTGTGCTAAAGCTTCATTTAGATAAAAAATCACGATAACAAATAAAAATAAATTTAAAAACTTAAATTTAAATTCTCTTAGCCATCTTATATAAAGGTAAATTCCAAGACATATCACAAAAGCAAGCAAAATAAATCCAAAAGAACTAATCGCTAAAGAATCTAAAAAATTAGTACTTAATATAGGAAAATCCACCGAAACATGCAAATACTTCACACCAAAAGCAAAGGATAGCAAAAACACCAATACGCTTTGAATTTTTTCTTTTATGATGTTATTTTGCATATAAACTAAAACAAGTAACACTAAAAACACTAAAACAAACAAGATGTTATTGAAAAAAAACAGTAGATCGTATTGAAGTGTCTTAGAACTAATAAAAAAAGCAAAATAAGAAAAAACAAAACCCACAAAAGCGAGTTTACACACAAAAGAATTTTTTAGATTGTAAAAAAATAAAGCACTTAAAAGCGCATAGGAGAAGAAAACTCCAAAAAAATGTACAAAATAAATCGACATAGGCTCTTCTTTTGATAGAATTTATTTATAAAATCAATAATTTCATAAATAAACCCTAGCAAAAGCTAGGGAAAAATCACTTTGGTTTACCTGTGTATTTGAAGTTGTATTTAACTGAAAATGGCTCAAACCACTTACCAACACCTGTTTCTTTATCAACATGACGTCCAAAGCCTTGCTTTTCTGGATTTTCAATCAAAAATACCAACTCATAATTTCCTATACCTGTATCCATTTTAATGTTAGCACCATAGTGAGGGCCATCATCTGCTACCATAGGCATAAGTGTTCCTGTTTTTACTTTACCATTGTCAAGGTTAGTAAGTTTGTATGCAACAGATAAATAAGGGATCCAAAATCCTTCTGGAAAACCGTTTTTATTGCCTTTTAATGCATGGATGTCTGCTTCAAGGTGAATATCTGCTAAACTTGCTGCAAGATCAATTCCTCTTGGTTCCATTTCGATTGGTTGCAAATAAACCGCTGCAATCTCCATACCATTTAACTCATATGGATCACCAATTGGCACCTCTGCTGCGAAAACCGAGCTAGCTAAAATGCTCGCTGCTGCACCTAAACTTAATAAAGTTTTTTTCATATTTTCCCCTTTTTATTTGAAATTTGCTTTGTTATAAAAATACCCATAACGAGTAAGATTAAAACCATAAACTGTGGTATGATGCTCTCATAGTAAGGATAAATTCCAAGCCATAAAATTCCTTCAAAATCAAAAGGAAGCAAGCTTGGGGTGATAACCTTAGCTTCTATAAGTTCACCGATGCCTTTGCCCGTAAAGACAAAAACCATATAAAATATAATATATGAAGTAATATAGAAAAATTGTTTTACTGGTATTTTTAACGCACCAGCTTTTAATAAATAATAAAGTATGACAAGTATAACTAAACCGCTACCTAAACCTATAAATATAAAACTATAATCTATGCTTGTTTTTGCATCAAACAACAATGCTTGATAAAAAAGAATAGTTTCAGCACCTTCTCTATATACAGCTAAAAATACACTAAACCATAGTGTTTTTGCTGAATTATTCGAGATGGCTTCCACTGCTTGGGTTTTAACATAGTTTGCCCATTTTTTATTTTGTGCATTTGATAAAAGCCAAAAACCAACATAAAAAAGCAACGCCACTGCAACAAGCATGGTGATACCTTCTAGTAATTCTCTACTTTGTCCAGCTTGTTCTTTGAAAATCCATGATATAAAAAATGCTGTCACAAAACTTAAAAACACTCCGCTCCAAAGTGCTGAATACACTATACTTAAACGCTTTTTATTGCCACTTTGAACTAGATAAGAAACAATAGCCACGATGATAATTAAAGCTTCCAAGCCTTCTCTTAAGATAATACCCAAAGCCCATATAAACAACGACATAGGCGATGATTCTTGAATTTTATCTAATGATCCTTCTATCAACGCACTTAATTCATCAAAATTTTGTTTTAATTCTTCTTTAGAAGCACTCGCTTTAATCAAAGCAACGCCTTTTGAAAAATAACTTTCTATTTTTAATTTTAAAGCACTATCAATAGCACCAATTTTACTTTCCATGCCACTTGCTTCAAAAATATCCAAATAAACATTTTGTAAAGCATCTATGCTATTTAAATTAAAACCATCATAATTTTGTAAAATATTATTAAGTGCAATTTTTATATCATCATATACTTTAGTATAGTTTTTAGTGCTCATAACACTTTCATCAAAGCCTTTAACCTGAAGTAAAGCTAATTCTTCTTTAGGAAGATCCAAAAAGGCTTCATAAAGCAGATCTGATATAGTTGAAATTTCATCTCTTATGGCTTTTTCGTTTAAGGTATTAGCGTTGATTTGTCTAATGATCGTTCGAAGTTTGGTTTGAATTTTTTTATCAATACCTGCTTTGGTGTATCTTGCGACCAAAACCTCAACTTTAGAATTTCTATAATCATCAAACAAAGCAGATTGGATCAAGTCTTTAGCTTTTTGATTATCTTTGTTGATAAAAGCTAATGCAGCCTGATCTAATTTCGAAATCATCGAATCCATCAAAAATTGCAATCTTGCATCCATAGCAGAAGCTTCTTGCAATGCTAATAAAGTATCATCATTAGCATTTTGTTCTTGAGAATTTGCGCTACTTGCTTGCGAACTTTGTGTAGCTTGACCTTCAACCTTCTCTCCAAGCAATGCAGCAAACATTGCTTCTGCTTGCGCTTGGCGTGCTTTTTCTGCTTTTAAAGATGAATCCTCGGCTGCTTTTTTGTCATAATTGACATCGCTTGCTTCAGCTTTAAGTTGAAAACCCTTCTCTAAAATAGGCACAACCTCATCTAAGTCAAAATACAAACTACTAATTAATGCTTCAATCTTAGAAAAATCTTCTTTATCTTTATACATTTTTCTTAAGTTGACAAATTTACGCTCCATTACAATAACTTTTCTTCCAACATTACGCCCTATAGAACCCTCCATGGTTTCAAAATGCTGAAAGTAAGCATCTTCAGCTTTCTTTTTTGCTTCTAAATTTTTATCTTCTTTGTATAAAAGCACACTTTCATCTAAAATTTGCTTAATCGCTTGAGCTTCTTTTTGATAGTCAATTTCTCTAGCATATACAATAGAACAAAATAAAAAAATCATCAATATACTTATTTTTTTAAACACTATTTTACTCCGAATTGATATTCATTTTTAAAATCATAGTTAGAAGTATAGTACCCCCTTTCTTAATTTTAGATAAACATTATCATTATTTATTTCTTAGAGAAAAGATTAAATTTACTGCAAAAAATGTTTTTATGCACAAAATAAAATAAAAAATTATCATTTTAATCTTATTTATTTATTTTTTATTTATTTTTATCATAAAAACAACTTTTATACCTTAGTTTTTATTATTTTTATTTTCAAAAATGATTTTAGAAATTTCCCATGGGAGTTTAGATGAGTTTGTGTGTACAAAACTGCTTAGGGCTTATTTTGAAATAAAATACTATCTAAAATAAGCCCAGTCTAACAAAAAAAGAACTGATATAAATTTTATAACATTACTTCATTTTGAATTTTTTCAATATATTTTTCCCTTAGTTTTTGAGTATAAAATCCTACTTTACCATCTTTTATGACTTTGCTATCTGCTTTCACAACACCTAAAATCAAAAAAGTAGCCGCAGAGATAAACACTTCATCTGCTTCATATACTTCTTTCATATTAAAAGCTCTTTGTTCTATTTTAAGACCCAATTCTTTTGCAAATTTTAAAATATTTTTACGACGAATTCCTGGTAAGATTTCATTTGAAAAAGGCTTGGTGATCAAAGTATCATTTTTAATAATAAAAGCTGAACTACTCGAAGCTTCAGTAACGAAAGAATTTTCCACCATAAATGCTTCAAAAGCTTTGGCTTTTACCGCTTCTTCTTTTGCAAGACACTGTGCTAATAAAGATATAGACTTAATATCTCTTCTTTTCCATCTTAAATCAACCGTAGAGATAATATTTACTCCATTTTTAGCTAATTCATGATCTAGCACTTTACTTTCAAAAGCAAAAGCCATGATGGTAGGCTCTAAACCTTTTAAAAGTGCAAAATTTCTGCTACCAACCCCTCTAGTAACTTGCATATAAACTCCACCTTCTTGAAGTAAATTGCTTGTTGTTAGTTGTGTTAAAATGGCTTCAAATTCTTCTTTTGTATAAGGTATTTTAAGATCAATTTGCGCCAAACTACGCTCAAAACGCTCCCAAAATTCTTCCTTATCTGCTATTTTTGCACTTACTACAGGAACCACCTCATAAATTCCATCTCCAAAGATAAAACCCCGATCAAAAATGCTGACCTTGGCTTCATTGGCCTTTAAAAACTCGCCGTTTAAAAAAACAATCTCTTTTTCTTGCATCAGTTCTCCTTTTAGTCAAATAAATCCACAATAGCCTGTGGCAAAGTGATTTGATTTGAATAATAAAAATATTTCGCCAAAACCAAAATACCTATATAAAATTCTAATTTCTCATCTAAAAATTGCTCTATGTAAGCATGGGCATTTTGTATGATTTCTTTTGCTTGATTTGGATAACTTAGATAATAATCCATCAAAGCCTCTACATTTTCATAATCATCATCAATTAAAGCAAAATGTTCATTTGGAACCAATCTACCTTCCATAAACCATGTTTCATAGCGCATTTTTGGTGCTAAGACCAAGGAATTAGTTTTCATAGCCCATTTTAGATTACTAGCTACATCATTACCCTCCAAAGAAAGTAAAAATTTAAATTGGGTTTGATAAGACCTGCTGATTTTAAAGTTTAAATTTTTTATCCACTTTTCTGCATGAATTTTTCTATCCCCAACGTGAGCAATATCACAACGATCGTGATTGAAGTACTTTTCAAAAAAACGAATACGATGTGGTTGATAGATCGCACCTCTGAAAAAAAGAAGATCTTTTTTATCTTCAAAAACATACTGATCTTGTATAAAATCAAAATGTCTATTTTTATCTAATTTTAAGATGATATTATTACAACCTTCTTTAATAGGTCTTGATTTAGCTATACTTGGGTATTTAAGGTTATAACTAATATCACCAAAACCTTTAATCCACAACAAATCATCATCATAATACTTACTAATCGCATAAGCATCATAAGCATAAGAAGTTTTTTTAAAAGGTAATTTGCCTATTTTTTCATAGCAATCTAAACTTTTTATATCAAAAAAATCATTTTGTAAATTATAATAATTCACACGGCTGATAATATGATCTAAATGTTTTGATTTTAATATTTCATTGAAAATATTGCTAAGCTGATTTTGATAAATTCTTCTAGGTATAAAACTTTTAGCAACACCCTTAACATTCATCATCAATCTAGAATCTGCCATTTTACTCTTTCATTACAAAATAAGATAAATTTTAACACAAGATTTCATTTACAAGACTTAAAATTTAGTTTATTTAAAAACAAAAATGTTAAAATCACAAAAATATCAAAAATAGGTAAAACAATGAAAATTCAAGAATTTATTTTAAAATTTATTTTTAAAGTTTCAAACCAACCAGTCAATCTAAAAGACCTGCTTGAAGCTAATGCTTTATTAAATGAAGGTATGATGGTCGATCCAGCAAAGTTAAATTTTAAATTTAGGGTTTTTAATTCTTACCTTATATATACTCTTTTTTGTATTGCGATTTTAGTACCTATGTTGGTGATTACACATTATTTTTTGACTATTATTGATTTTCATATTAGTATTTTAAGCGCTGTTTTAGTGACTGCATGTATTTTTATAGGTTATGATATTTTTAAAATTTATACAAGAAAAATCATCAGCAAAAGATTATTAAAAAAAGCATGGGCTTTGCATTTTCCGTATTTTGCATATGAAAAATACTCCAAAATAGCGGAAAATATTTACAATCAAGCCATCAAGGAAGAAATTCCAAAAAATCAACTCGAACAATACGTTTTAGAAAAAATCATTCAAACACAAAACTAATCAAGAAAATCCAAAACTTGATTTTGAAAATACAGCGCTTCAAGCTGTCTTTGGAGTTCTTTATTTTCCTCATCTAAAACAAGCTCTTGTGATCTTAAGTCAGCGATATCTCTACTAATATAGTAAATTTGATTTCTAATATAAATTTGTGGGAAAAACACAAGCAAGGCAAAAGCTATCATTAATCCAACATAGAGTAAATTTTTAGGACTTAAATTTTTGTTTTCTTCACTAACTATACTATCTAAAAGATCATATTTGTCTTCTTGGTTGTATTCTTGATTTTCTTCAAGTCTTACTTTTTCCTCTAAAATTCTTTGCTCTTCTTTGGCAAGTCTTTCTTTTTCTCTTAACTCTTCTTGTGCTTTTTTGATTCTTTCATATTCTATTTTTTTTTGCTCTTTTGCTTCTTGTTTAAGTTTATTTTTTTCTTTTCTTTTTTCTTTTAAATCTTGAAATTTTGAAGTGACAAAAACATTACTTTGAGTAAGAATTTTAGATATTTGAATAGAATCTTTACTTTCTTGCTTTTTTTCTGTTTTTTTTGCTTCTTGTGTTGATTTATTGTTTTTAATCGTTTTAGAATTTGTAATATTTTTTTTATCGGATTTTTCTTTTTGCTTTTTGAAAAAATTAAGTTGCAATTTAAAAGGCTTTTTTTCTTCTAATTTAACATTAATCAAATCTTCTTTTAAATAAATGGCAGATTGTTTTTTAGGTTTTTCTTCATATTCTTCATCAAAATCCGTAAATTTAGGTCTTTTTTTACGCTGTATTCTATTTTTTAATATACAATCGCTTTCATTAAAATTTTGCTTTTCGTAAGGCCTACCTTCTTTAATAGCCCTAGAATATTTCAACATTTTTTCGCGTATATTTTGTTTTTCTTTCAAAAAATCATCTTCAATCATTATTTACCTAAAATAAAAAATTCTCATTTTCGCACAACTTGATCTACTATTATAACTTATTTCTTCTTTAGAGGCACTTATAGCTTTTTTACTTAAAATTTTACCAAGACTATGTCCTTTACCACATTCACATTTTATGGCTCTTTCATCGCAAATGCAGTCTTTTTCCCATCTTTTAAAAGTATTTTTTACTATCCTATCTTCCAAAGAATGAAAACTAATAATAGCTAATTTACAATCTTTTAATTTTGCTTTTTCTATGTTTTCAAGTAAGAATTTTAACTCACCAAGTTCATTATTTACTTCTATGCGTAAAGCCTGAAATACAAGCAAAACTAAAGACACATTGCGTCCTTTTAACTTAGCATTTCCTATAATTTGGCTCAATTCCTTTGCACTTGTAATTTCTTTTTGACTTCTTGCATTGATGATTTTTTGAGCAAGCATTGAAGCAACTGGTGCTAAATCTCCATAGTCTTTAAAAATTCGCTCCAAAGTTTCCTTGCTATAAGAATTTACCACTTCTTTAGCACTTAAAGGGTTATTTTGATCCATTCTCATATCTAAAAAATCAGAATTTAGTGAAAAACCTCTATCATTTTTATCAAGCTGCAAAGAAGATACACCAATATCAGCTAAAATTCCTCTTAAGTTTTGCGTTGAAATTTGAGTTAAAATATCTTTAAAGCCTATATGATTAAAACTTATCCTATCTTGAAATTTTTTTAAAAATTCTTTAGAAAAATTTAAAGCTTCTAAATCTTTATCACAAGCAATTAATCTTAGTTTCTCATGAGCTTGCAATAATGCTTTAGAATGCCCTCCATAGCCTAAAGTACAATCTAAAAAATCTCCACTATCAAAATCACTAAAAATATCTAAAACTTCTTGTAATAAAACGGGAATATGTGGACTTTGCAAAATAAACCTTTTAAAATTTTTTAGTATAATATCTTAGTTAAGTTTAAAACAAGGTTTTCAATGAATAAAGAAAATATCATTTCACAAATTAAAATGCTTTCTACTTCAATGTTTAAAAAAAAATTTTTTGGAATTTGCCACGGATCGGTTTCAGCAAAACTATCTCAAAGTTTTTTTATTATAAACAAAAACGACACTTTTTTAAATCAGTTAGATGAAAAAAATCTAAGCATTTTAAAATTTGCAAAAGACTACAGTTGGAGTGAAGCTAGTAGTGATTCTGAAATCCATAAAAGTATATATGAGAATATACCTGAAGCTAAATTTGTATGTTTTGCTTGCCCAACTTACACTTTATCAATGAGTTTAAATCACGATTTTATAATACCTCAGGATTATTTTGGTGAAATTTTTTTAAAAGAAATTCGAATTTATAATCCTAAAAATTATGAAGATTGGGAGGATAGATCGCAAACTGAAATTTATCGTTATATGCTAGAACAAAAGCAAAATTTTGTTGTTGTAAGAGGTTATGGTATCTTTGCTTATGGTAGAACAAGTTACGAATTAGGTAAAATTATAGATTTAATTGAAAATTCTTGTAAAGTTATCCATCTTGCTGAAACAAATTTATCATAAAAAATTTATAAAATTAATCTTTTATTAATCACAAATTACCTATAATTTATGGTTTAATTTAATTAATTATGAATTGGGGTAAAAATGCTCACTTGGATGCAGCATCATAAAAAGTATTTAGTTGTTACTATTTGGGTTAGTGTTATTGCGTTTGTTGGAGCAGGTTTTGTTGGTTGGGGAAGTTATGATTTTAACACTGATAGATCCAACTCTGTTGCAAAAGTAGGTGATGAAAAAATAAGCTACGATGAGTTTAATCTTAAATATTCTCAATTATTTGGCTATTATTCTCAGCTAAATAATGGTAACTATACACAAGAGCAAGCACAAAAAGATGGCTTAGATACCCAAGCTATCAATGAACTTATACAAGAAAAACTACTGCTTTCTTATGCCAAAACCTTAGGTTTAAATGTGAGTGAGGAAGAAATTGCTTATGATTTAGCACATCAAAAAATCTTTCATAATGCTTCAGGTGTTTTTGATAAAAATTTATATTATAATCTTCTTGCAAGAAACAACTATACACCAAAAACTTATGAAAAAATCATTCATGATGAGCTATTACTTAAAAAAATCAATGCTATTTTAAATTTAAAAATCAAACCAAATGAGCTTGATATGTTTGGTGCAAGTTTTTTAATGCAAGATAGTTTAAAGATTCAAGCTATAACACTTGATAATAAAAACATAACAATTGATGAAAAAGAGTTAAAACAAGTTTGGGAGAAAAACAAAGAACTTTATAAGACACAAAAAAATTACGAGCTTGCAACTTACTTTTTAAAACCTGACTTAATAGCAGTGGATGATAAAGAAATTCAAGCATACTACGAAGAAAACAAAAATAATTACAAAGACTTTGCAGGAAAAATCTTAAGCTATGAACAAAGCAAAACACAAGTGATAAAAGATCTAAAACTTTCTAAGCTAAAATTAAAAGCCAATGAAAGCTATGTGGCTTTAAGAAAAAACGAACTTAATTTTGATAAAAATATCACCATTAGCGATGTAGATATTTATTATCCTTTAGAAAATATACAAAAATCCAAAGAAAATGATTTTATTAAACCATTTCAATTTGAAAATGGCTATATGGTTGCAAAGATTATAAAAATAAATCCTATACAAACCATGACTTTTGAGCAAGCTAAAAATGAAATAAGCAAGCTTTACATCAAAGAAAAAACCAAAGCCTTATTAGAAGAAAAAGCAAAGTTTGCTTTAGATAATTTCCAAGGTATAGACATAGGTACTTATAGTCGCGACTCAAGTAAAAATGCAAAAGTAGGAAATATGATGAATGATACTGAATTTAGCGAGTTTTTAATGCATGTATTTGATTCAAACAAAGCTAAATCTTATGTATTATTTGATGATAAAGCAATAGTTTATAAAATTACAAAGCAAACTTTAGAAAATAAAAATAAAGAAGAAATTTATAAATTTATCATAGAGCAAAGCGCTAAACAAACTAAACAAGCTTTGCTTAAGGAAGAATTATTAAAAAAACTTATAGAATTATATCCAATTCAACGCTATTATAAAGGAAATACAAATTGAATATTTTAGGAATTGATTTAGGCTCAATACAAACTTGTGCCATATTAGCACAAAAAAGCGAAGAAGGACTTAAAATCATTGGTTTTGGAAAATCAAAATCAAATGGTATAAAAAAAGGAGCAATTACTAATATAGAGCTTGCTTCAAAATCTATAGAAGAGGCGGTAGCTGATGCACAAATGATGTCAGGTGTGCATTATGACAAAGTGATCGTATCTATTTCGGGAGCATATGCTAAGAGTGTTGATAGCATAGGTGTGGTTAATATACCCAATCACGAAATAGGCATCAAAGAAATTCATAGAGCAGTAAGTACAGCAAAACATACTGCAAATATACCTAGCGGATATGAAATCATTCATGTATTGCCTTACAATTTCAAGGTAAATGATCTTGAGCATGTTGAAGATCCTTTAGGAATGAGTGGAAATCGCCTTGAAGTTTCTACACATATTGTAATCTCACAAGAGGTGCATATTAAAAATCTAAAAAAAGCCATGGAGCTTGCTGATCTTAGAGTAGATAATATCGTTCTTTCAGGATATGCTTCTTCTATTGCATGCTTTGACGATAGTGAAAAAGAATTAGGTGCTATTTTAATTGACATGGGTGGAGCGGTTTGTGATATGGTCATTCATGCGGGCAATTCCATACGCTATAATGAATGCTTACAGATTGGATCAGTAAATATCACCAACGACTTATCAATTGCCTTACATACCCCGCCAAAAGAAGCTGAAAAACTAAAATTAAATTATGCATCTTTGGCACAAAATGAAAACTCTATTATACAAATTCCATATATGGGTGATGAAAAAAGAAAAAATGAAGTTTCGGTGGAAGTTATATCTAATGTTATTTATGCAAGAATTGAAGAAACTATTATTATTTTAGCAAAAATGCTAAGTGATAATGCATGTGCCAATTTAGCAGGAGCTGGCATAGTATTAACTGGGGGAATGACAAAATTTACAGGACTTGACAAACTTGCTTCAGCTTATTTTGATAATAAAGCTGTTAGAATAGCGACCGCAAAAAAATATACTATGGATGGCTTTAAAGAAATTTTTGAGGATTCAGAAAATAGCTGTGCTATAGGTCTTTGCTTATATGGTGGTGGACATTTTACTCCTTATGAGTTAGATTCTAATGAGAAACTAAGATACAAAGGAGAGCCTGAGTTTATCAATAAACAGATCAAGCAAAATCTTACCATAGAAGAGCATGAAAAAGAAGAAAATAAAGATTTTGAAGAAATTTTCCAAGATCAAAAAAACCTTGAAGATGAAAAAACAGAATTAACAAAAGTTGAAAGCAAAAAAGATAAAAAATCAAGTTTTATGCATAAATTTTGGAATAAATTAATAAACCAGTTCTAATAGGAGATACAATGAGCGAATATCTAGTAGAAGAAATGCAACACGCAAAAGGCGCAAAAATAAAAGTCATAGGCTGCGGTGGCGGTGGCGGTAATATGATAGATCATATGGTAAACATGGGCTTACATGATCTTGATCTTATCTCAGCAAACACCGATGCACAAGCTATAGCAAAATCTTTAGCAAAAACTAGAATTCAACTAGGCGAAAAGAAAACAAAAGGTCTAGGTGCAGGAATGCAACCAGAAATTGGAGCAGAAAGCGCTAGAGAGAGTTTTGAAGAAGTAAAAGCGGCTTTAAGTCAAAGCGATATTGTTTTTATTTCAGCAGGACTTGGTGGTGGAACTGGTACAGGTGCGGCTCCTGTTGTAGCACAAGCTGCTAAAGAAGTAGGTGCACTAACAGTTTCAGTTGTGACTATGCCTTTTACATTTGAAGGAAAACAAAGAAAAAAATTAGCCGAAACTGGCTTGGCTGAATTAAAAAAAGAAAGTGATTCTATCATTGTAATCCAAAATGAAAAACTTCTTAGCATACTTCCAAAAAAAGCAGGTATAAAAGAAGCATTTAAACTAGTAGATGATATCTTAGCTAGAGCTGTTAGGGGTATGGTGTCTATCCTTTTAGAAGATGGCGATATTAACGTTGACTTTGCTGATGTTAGAACTGTTATGAGCCATAGAGGTTTGGCTTTAATGGGTGTGGGTCATGGAGAAGGTGAAAATGCCATCATGGATGCATTATCAAGTGCTATAGAATCTCCATTATTAGATGGCATGACTATGAAAGGCGTTAAAGGCGTAATCATTCACTATAAAATTGGACCTGAATGCTCATTGATAGAAATTTCACAAGCCACTCAAAGCATTAGTGATATAGCAGATGAAAATGCGAAAGTAATCTTTGGTGCAACTACTGATGAGAATATGGGCGATCGTGTTGAAGTTACTATCATTGCTACAGGTTTTGAAGATAAAACTGAAATAGAAAACGCTAAAGAACAAGAAGAAAGTAAAAAAAATAGCTATATGAATTTACGTAAAGCTAGCGGCGGATTTGATGAGGAAGTGATTTCTCAACTTGATGTTCCTGCTTTCTTACGTCGCCAAATGGATTAATTTTTGTAAAAATCCTTATATGAATTCTTCATTATTGTGTGATTTTTACGAGCTAAGTATGGCTTATGCATATTTTAAACAAAATATGCATAAGCAAATTGTTTATTTTGAAGTTTTTTTTAGAAAAGCTCCCGATAATGCTTCTTACGCTGTTTTTTGCGGATTAGAACAAATCATAGATCATATTAATTATTTTTCTTTCTCTAAAGATGACATAGATTTTTTGAAAAATACTCAAAAATTTGGTGATGATTTTTTAAACTACCTTTCAACTTTAAAATTTAGTGGAGATATACTAAGTATTAAAGAAGGTGAATGTGTTTTTGCTAATACTCCTTTAATGATCATTAAAGCACCTATAATAGAGGCTTTATTATTGGAAACTTTGATACTTTTAACCCTAAATCATCAATGCCTAATTGCTACTAAAGCCGGCAGAATCACTCAAATTGCAAAAGAAAAATTGCTTTTAGAATTTGGCTCTCGCAGAGCCCATGGAGAAAGCGCGGCTTTAAATGGTTCTAGAGCTGCTTTTATAGGCGGTTTTCATGCAAGTGCTTGTACTTTAGCTGGAAAAAAATTTAATATTCCTATTAGCGGAACCATGTCTCATGCTTGGGTACAAATGTTTGATGATGAGTTAAGTGCTTTTAGGGCATATTGTCAAATTTATAAAGATAATATAAGTCTTTTGATTGATACTTATGATTATAAAAAAGGTATTGAAAATGCTATTTTGGTTTTTAATGAGTTAAATGCACAAAATTCTATGCAAAATTATTCTATCCGTATTGACTCAGGAGACTTGCTTAAAATCTCTAAATATATTAGAAAAAAACTAGATCTTGCCAGCTTAACAAAATGCAAAATCATAGTTAGCAATGCTTTAGATGAGTTCATCATAGAAAAATTACTAAAAAACAAAGCTCCAATCGATGTTTTTGGGGTAGGAGAAAAGCTTATTACTTCGGCAAGCTCGCCTATTTTTGGAGCTGTTTATAAGCTTGTTGCGATTGAAAAAGATGATCAAATCATCCCTAAAATAAAAATCAGTGCAAACTCAAGCAAAACAACCTTACCACATTTTAAAAAACTTATAAGGTATTATAAAAACAATAAAGCAAATTTTGATATCTTATATACACATGATGAGAGTATCAAAAATTACCAAGGCTATACATATAAAATTTTACACGAGCTTATTTTTAAAGATGGAAAATTAGTTTATGAGCTTCCTAACTTGAAAAATATTCAAGAGTATCATAAAAAAAGTGTTGATGGTTTAGATTTTAAACTAAAAAAACTCCAAAATCCAAGTATTTATAAAGTAAAAATTTCTAAAAAATTACAGAATACACAAAAAACTTACTTAGAAAAAAATTAATCTTTTTCTCTAAGCTTTGCCTCATCTTCTACTTCAAGTAAAAATCTATCTACAAGCTCATCTTCTTTTAATTTCGCTACCACTTCACCATGTCTTATAACTAAACCTTGATTTTTTCCAAAAGCAATCGCCACATCAGCACCCTTAGCTTCGCCCAAAGCATTTACAACACAACCCATAACACTTATATTTAATGGCTCTTTTATATGTTTAGTTTTTTCCTCTACTATTTTAATCGCTTTAATCAAATCGCTTTGAATTCTTCCACAAGTTGGACATGAGATGATATTTACTCCACTTTTTTGTACTCCGCTATCTTGCAAAATAGCCCTTGCTACTTTAATCTCTTCTTCAAGCTCCCCTGTCATAGAAACTCTCATCGTATCGCCTATACCTTTTAAAAGCAAATTTCCCAAGGCAATTGAGCTTTTAACCGTACTATGAAATTTAGTCCCTGCCTCAGTAACTCCTAAATGAAACGGATAATCACAAAGTGGTCTTAGAGCCTCATAAGCTTTTATGGTATTTTGCACATCTGAAGTTTTCATAGAAATTTTAATATCAAAAAAATCTAAATCTTCGAGTAATTTTATATTATACAAAGCACTCCCAAGCATAGCCTCTATATTATAGCCATATTTATCGCTAAATTGCTTTTCTATAGAGCCATGATTTACCCCTATTCTAATAGGAATTTTTCTTTGTCTACAAGCCTGTACCACTTCTTTGATATTTTCTTTTGAGCCTATATTTCCTGGATTAATTCTTACCCCATCGATAAATTCAGCACAAAAAACTGCTAGCTTATGATTAAAATGTATATCCACTATTAAAGGTAAAGGGCTTTTTGCTTTAATTTCTTTTAAAGCTCTTGCATCTGCCATATCCAAACAGGCTAAACGCACTATATTTGCACCAGCAAAATAAAGTCTGTTAAGCTGTTCTAAACAACCTTCAACATCCCTTGTTTTAGTAAAAAGCATGGATTGCACAGAAATAGGAGCATCTCCGCCTATTAAAACATCACCTACTTTTATTTGTCTTGTTTTATATCTTGTCATTAAAATCACTCTAAAAATATTTTTATATAATTTTAATAATTTAATCTAAAAATATCAAGGATTTAATATGGAAAAATTACTTAATTTTTTATCAGCTCATTTAGATAGCAAAAAAGCAAATTTTTTATTAAATTCACTCAAAACCAATCAAGATTATTTTTTTCAAAAATTTATCCTAGATAATATAAATTATATTACAGCTTGGCTTAATAGTGACGATTTTAAACAATATGAAAATAAGACTTATCCACCATTAGTAAATCCAAAAAAATATCGATATAGAACCTAGTGATTATTGTGCAGAACTTGCTTGGAAACTAAACATACCTCTAGAAAATGCTAAATTTATCTATATTTCCCCTCATGGTGTTGGTGCTGCTGCTTTTTTAACACTACTCAATGAAGCATGCAATGTTTATTGCTCTGCTTCTTGGATATCTCCAAACAACGGATATTACAGATATAATTTAAATTTTAAATCACTTCTTCAATACTCTCAAACAGCTATTAATATATCCGAGACAAATATTTTAGATTTGGATAAATATTTAAATTTAATTAGTTGTGATATACCTATACTAATTCAAACACGAGATCCCATATCCTTATTAAAACATTCATATGGAAGAGATTGGAGTAAAGTTCAAAGAAACTATAATCAAAATTTTAACTTAAATTTTAACTACCAAGAATATATTAATTTTTTAAAACCAAACAAAACTTACATGAAAGATGATTTTGAAAATTTATTAGAAAATACTTTTATAATGCATACTCTACTTAATAAAATTAACACAAACAATATTACTTATATAGATATGTGTGATTTAAACGAAAAAAAAGCTTATAATACTTTTATTAGCTTGGCAGATAAATTTGATTTTACCCCCCCCCATAATGATGAAAATCTTTTTAAAAGAAAAGAATTTAGAGGTTATATAAGATATTTATTTCCTTTAATTTTTCAAGTAGATTGTGAAATAAAATTAATTATTAATAGATATCATATAAGCAACGAACAAATAAATATTTTTTCCTACATTAGCAATAATGATCTTAAAAATAACATTGGTATTTATATAGATAAAAATAAAATATCTAAATTTTTAAATCATAAAAATTATGCAAGAATCAAACAATACTTATCCAATTTTTTAGACGCAATCAAAGAAATTGTTGACTACACAGAAACAAATCTTATGAAAGAAGATGAAGTATTAGACTATCTCAAGAAAAACAAAACAGCAAGATTGAAACTCAAAGATATATTAGATAAAGAACTGATACATATTAAAAATTTCCGCCCTGATATTGTAAAATCATGGAAGTATTATCAAGAGTTTGAAAAATTCTTTAGCTAAAATCAACCGGATCTATATCGCAAGTAATATTTTTAAAATTTAAGGCAAAATGCTCAAATTTTACAAGCTCTTGATGAGTATTAGCACGCAATAATACATAAAAACGCCATTTCTTATTTAGCATTTCAATGCCACAAGCACCATGGCCTACTAATTGCACTTGTTTTAATTCTTGAACTTTATTAGCTATAAATTCACACAAATTTAAAGCTTTGTTTTTATCCTCATCTTCAATAATTAGCCTTAAAAGTCTTTTAAATGGAGGGTAAAGTTCATTTCTAGCATTTAATTCATCTTTTAAAAAGCTATCATAATCTTGTATATATTTTTCAAAAAAAGATCTATTCTTAGTTTGTAAAAGCACCCTACCCTCGCCCTTTCGACCTGCACGACCTGCTACTTGCATAGCAAGAGCCAAAGTCTCTTCCAAAGCTTTAAAATTAGGTCTAAATAAATACTCATCAAGACCCAAAATCACACTCAAATCCACATTATGATAATCATGTCCTTTAGCAAGCATGGAAGTACCTACTAAAATATCAATTTTTTCTTGATTAAAATCTTTTAAAATCATATCAAGCTTTTTTACACTGCTAACCTCATCACTATCAAATCTTTTTATGATAGGATTAAACTCAGCTAATTCTTTTTCTAAAAGCTCACAAAGCTCTGCTGTACCCATTTTTTTAGCTTCAAGCATAACTCCATTGCAAGTTGGGCAGGTTTGATCGATTTCTTTAGTGAAATTACAATAGTGGCATTTTAATGCATTTTTATTTTTATGTAAACTCAAAGCAATAGAGCAAAAAGGACATTTAATGGTATTAGCACATTCTTTACATAAAATTTGTCTAAAATTTGCCCTTGTAGGTAAAAATACCACGGCTTGCTTTTTATTTCTTAAGCTAATTTTTAATTCTAAAAGCAATTTTGATGAAACACTAAGCTCACTCTCATCGTATAAAAACTGCTTTTTGCTTTCAAAGAAAGTTCCTTTAAGTCTAAAACAAGGATGTTTATAAAAACTCACAATACTTGGAGTAGCAGAACCCAAAAGAACTTTTATATGCATTTTTTTTGCTATAAATAAAGCCAAATCTCTTGCATTGATTTTTGGATTATTAGAAGCTTTATAAGAATTATCATGCTCTTCATCAATAATAATCAAACCCAAATTCTTAAAAGGCAAAAACAAAGCCGACCTAGCTCCCACCACTAAAAGAGCTTTTGAATTTGCCAAATCTTGCAAACATTCTTGCTTTTTTTTCTTAGTAATTTTAGAATGCCACAAGAAAAAATGCTCACCAAAATACACTTTTAATCTTTTTTGCATTTGCGGAGTTAGAGCGATTTCTGGCATTAAAAGCAAAACTTGCTTTCCTTGCTCTAGATGCTCTTTTATCAAGCTAATATAAATTTCAGTTTTACCACTTCCTGTATCACCAAATAGCAAACTAGTTTGTTTGGTTTTTATAAATTCCAAAGCCTCTTGCTGGTTTTTACTTAAACTAGGTGCTTTTTCTATATGAATTTTTTCATTTTTATACTCTTTAATGCTTTCAAACATGCCCAAAACAAAAGCTATTTTACTAGCATAATAATAAGCAATAAACTGAGCAAGTTCATATTGGTATTGTGTTAGCTTAAAACCTGTTTTTTCTTTTATAGCTTGGGTTTTAAAATCAGGCTTTGAACATTTTTGTAAGATTATAGCTTTGAGATTTTTTTTCCTTGCAAGATCAACTACCACCTCATCTAAAATTTCAAATTCTTCCTCACTTTCATAAGTTAAGATATCTAAATAATATCCTTTAATAGCAAGTTGATAAAAATTCAAAGCCCATAATCCTTACAATTTAAACTCACACATTCTAAAAAAACTTTTTCACTATTATAAGAAAAATCTATGTAATTTTTAGTATTTATGAAAAATCTATATTGAGTGTTTGCTATTTTCATCCACGATTTTTTAGATGAAATGATTGGTTTTTCTAAAACGCTATAAGTGCATTGTTTTATATTTTTATGATTTTGAGAATTAGAACATATAAATAATTTTTGATTTTCACTATTTATCAAAGCTTCATCTAAAATAGCCGGAAAATCCTTACTTTCTTTAAATAAAAACTGATTTCTAAGTAAGGATAAAGAAGCATTAATAAGCTCTACCTCACTTTTTACCTGAATGAGTTTAGCATCATTTTTTCCAAAAGAAAAATACGGATAGGCAATTGCGCTAAGAATAGCAATAATCATCATACAAAAAACAAGCTCTATCAAAGTAAAAGCTTTTTTTGTTTGCATTTATTTTATTTCTTCATCGATAGTATTGATAAGTTTATTGAGTTCTTTTTTTAAAATATAGTTTTCGTAGCTAAGTTTTACAAAAGCATTAATGAAATTTGCAAGTTCTATCTTGCCTGTGCCTCCTGAAATTAGAGCAATTTCATCTTCAAGATGGTTTGCAAATTCATTACTACAAGTTACAACAAAGTCTTTTGCATAGACATTGATTGTAACTTTTCTTTGATTATTGTTTGCCAAGAACAGCCTCTATTTTCTTGATCACATCTTCACTTTCAATATTTTTATTTTTAAGTTCTTCTTCTAAGCGTGCGATTTGGTTGTTTTTAGCTTCATTTTGTGCTTTTACACTTACCAATTCATTTCTTAAATTTTCATTGATTTCGCATACTTCATTGTATTTTGCCAAAAGTTCGTTTACTTTATCTGTCATCGTGTTGATTATTCTTTCATCATACATATTTTCTTGCCTTTATTGATTTTATATTTAGAGTATTTTAAATATATAATTGTAACAAAAAAAAATTTAATTTTACACAGCTTTTTGTTTTAAAATTTAAATTTTTAGAAAAAATTTTGTGTAAAATTAGTAAAAATACAAGTTAGGAAAAATTATGTTTGAACTTACTAGCGACTTTAGTCCAAGTCCTGATCAAAAACAAGCCATTGATGGTTTGGTAAAAAGCATTAAAGCAGGCAATAAATACCAAACCTTGCTAGGTGTTACAGGTAGTGGAAAAACTTTCACTATGGCAAATATCATTAAAAACTTAAACATGCCTACTCTTATCATGAGTCACAATAAAAGCTTATGCGCGCAACTTTATAGTGAATTTAAAGGCTTTTTTGCAAATAATCATGTGGAGTATTTTATAAGCTATTATGATTATTATCAACCCGAGGCTTATATTCCAAGAACCGATGTTTTTATAGAAAAAGACAGCTCTACTAATGAAGACTTAGAAAGATTAAGACTAAGCGCAAGTGCTTCGCTTTTAAGTTATGATGATGTTATTTGCATAGCTAGTGTTTCAGCAAATTATGGTTTGGGAAATCCAAGTGAGTATGTGGGTATGGTTTTGATTTTAGAGCTTAATATGCAAATTTCACAAAAAGAACTTTTAAAAAAACTTGTAGATATGGGTTATAAACGCAATGATAACTTCTTTGATAGAGCTGATTTTAGAGTAAATGGAGATATAGTAGATATATATCCAGCTTATTATGAGGATGAAGCTATTAGACTTGAATTTTTTGGCGATGAACTTGAGGCGATGTATCATTATAATGTTTTAGAAAATAAAAAAGGTAAAGACTTAAAAAAATTTATACTTTATCCAACTAGTCAATTTAGCGTAGGTGAAACTAGACTTAAAGAGGCTATAAAAGGTATAAAAGCTGAATTAAATAAACGCCTTGCTTATTTTGAAAATGAAAATAAACTCGTAGAAGCACAAAGACTAAAACAAAGGGTAGAATTTGACCTTGAAATGCTTCAAAGCACCGGCATGTGTAAAGGGGTAGAAAATTATGCCTTGCATTTAACAGGGCTTAAGAGCGGCGATACACCTTATACGCTTTTTGATTATTTTGCCATTAAAAATCAAGATTTTTTAGTCATTGTAGATGAATCTCATGTATCTTTACCACAATTTCGCGGAATGTTTGCAGGGGATAGAAGCAGAAAGCAAACTTTGGTTGATTATGGTTTTCGCTTGCCAAGTGCCTTAGATAATAGACCTTTGATGTTTGATGAATTTATTAATAAAAATTGTAAATTTTTATTTGTTTCAGCTACACCTGCACCTTTAGAACTAGAATTAAGCAAAGAAAATATTTTTTATCAAATCATGCGTCCAACAGGGCTTTTAGATCCTAAAATAGAAATCAAAGATAGTGAAAATCAAGTAGAAATTTTATATGATGAAGCTAAAAAAGTTATAGAGCGTAATGAAAGAGTTTTAATAACCGTTTTAACTAAAAAAATGGCTGAAGAGCTTAGTAAATACTACTTAGAACTTGGCTTAAAAGTAAAATACATGCACTCAGAAATTGATGCAATTGAGCGCAATGAAATCATCCGTGGCTTAAGAAGTGGCGCTTTTGATATTTTAATCGGGATTAATCTTTTAAGAGAAGGACTTGATTTACCTGAAGTTTCCCTTATAGCGATTATGGATGCAGACAAGGAAGGCTTTTTAAGAAGCACCACTGCACTCATTCAAACGATGGGACGCGCGGCTAGAAATGTCAATGGAAAAGTATTGCTTTTTGCTAAAAAAATCACAAAATCTATGCAAGAAGCTATCGATACCACCAATGAAAGAAGAACCCTACAAGAAGCTTATAATAAAAAGCACAACATCACACCAACCTCAGTAAAAAGAAACATAGAAGAAAGTTTAAAACATGAGCTTGAACAAGGAGAAATTTATCGTAAAGGCAAAGAACTTGAAAAAATGCCTGCGAAAGAACGCGCTAAAATAGTAAAAGAATTAAGAAAACAAATGCTAGAAGCAGCTAAAAATCTTGAGTTTGAGAAAGCGGCAATGCTTAGAGATGAAATTAATAAATTAAGAACTTTATAAACTCTTGTTATTTAAGATTATTTTTGTTTTTTAATAAACTAAAAATAAATAATAAATTTAAAGTGAAACTATGCTCAAATTTCTTTTGCTTATCATAGCAATATTTTCTTTTTATGCATGTTCTAATTCAAATAATAAATTTGATGCAATGGGAATTTTTGAAAGTGATGAGATAATTGTCTCTAGTGAAATACAAGGAAAAATTTTAGAATTTAATATCCAAGAAGGACAAAAACTACAAAAAGACCAAATAATAGGAAAAATAGATAGTGTTACTTTGGAGTTAAAAAAGAAAAAGCTTTATCATGTTATTGAAGTATTAAAACTACAAAACTAGATATAAAAACCAACTCTCACCTTTAAAGACACATTGGTAGATAAAAAACGCTATTATACACTTTTGAAAAATGAGGCAATTTCTCAAAAAGAATATGATAATATTAATGCAAAATATTCGTTATTAGAAAAAGAAATCAATGCTAAAAGAAAATTAACCCTTAAAAACGCTTCTATAGATGAACAAATTCAAACCGCATTGACTCAAATTGCTATCTTGAAAGATAGTATCGCTAAAAGCTTTATTAGATCACCTATTTATAATACTGTTTTAGAAAAGTATGCTTTTATTGGAGAGTTATAAATAAAAATCAAGCATTATTTAAAATAGCAGATTTATCAAACTTATATCTTAAAGCTTATATTATCAATGAAGATTGCAATAAAATAAAACTCAAAGATAAGGTAAAATAATTTCTGGCATGGGTGAAAATTACCAAGATGTTATATCTTATATTTCACAAAAAGCTGAATTTACACCAAAGACTATCATAAGAGAGAAAATATTTGTTTATATGATAAAAATAAATCTCAAAAACAATGATTATTTGAAAATCAAAACCTATACTGAAGTATATTTTTGCCATGATTGAAGTAAAAAATCTTTATAAAAGTTACAATAATAAGAAAATTCTAAGTGATATTAATTTTAACCTAAATGATAGTGAAATTTTAGGTACTATTGGAGCAGATGGATCTGGCAAAAGCACTTTGTTAAAAATTTTAAGCACACTTATATTACCCGATACAACAAAAACTAAAATTTATGAATATGATCTAGCAAAAGACTATCAATAAATTCGAAAATAATAGCCTATATGAGTCCTTATTTTAGTCTCTATGGGGATCTTAGTATAGATAAATAGATTTTTTTTCAAAATTCACTCTTACAATTGGAGAGAAAATTTACAAGAAACATTACTCATATATCAGAAAAATAAAAAGAAGAAAGTGCACTTTCTGGAGGAATAAAACAAAAACTAGCTCTATGTTGTACTCTCATTCATAAACCAAAACTTTTAATATTAGATGAACCTACAACTGGGGTGGATTCTTGTTCAAGAAAAGATTTTTGGGATGTATTATAAAGCATTGTTATAACAAGCTATTACATGGATAAAATTACAAGATCAGATAAAATCACTTTTATGTAAAATGGTAAATTTATAAAACTAGACAAACCAAAAACACTATGTGAAAATATTCAACAGAAATTTATGCTTTAGAGGAAATAAAAATCAAAAATATTATGGCAATTTTAAAAAATGATGATGGTGTAAAATTTTTATGCTTTTAAAGAAAATATTCATATTCTTTTTAAAGAACATACCAATACTTCTAAATGATTATCTACAATAGAAAAAATGTAATCAAAAACTTTCCTTATATAAAATCAATGCAAATATAGAAGATTGTTTTATGGAATTAAACTATGGATAATATTATAAAAACTTCTAATCTTTGTAAATATTTTAGAACTTTTAAAGCAGTAGACAATCTAAATTTTGAAGTTCAAAAAGGAGAAATATTTGCCTTTTAGGAACCAATGGAGCAGGGAAAACGCTGATATAAAATGCTTTGCGACTTGGATTTGCCAACAAGTGGAAATGCTTTTATTGGTGGATATGATATATATAAAGATAGTGAAAAAATAAAACAAAATATAAGCTATATGAGTCAAATATTTTCACCTTATGAAAATCTAAGTGTTTTTAAAATATAAAATTATTTAGCACAATATATGGTTTAAGCGCTAAAACAATAAGAGAAAATGGAGAATCATTATTATAAAAAAGTTAGCCCAACTTTACTCAAGCCAAAGATTATTTTTTAGACGAGCTCATAAGTAGTGTAGATCCAAAAAATAAGAAGGGATTTTGGGGGTTTATTTGCAAAACAAGTGATAAAATATTTCTTTTTTATCACGACACATTATATAGTCAAGATGGAATATTGCAATAGAATAGGCATCAAGATAGATGGCAAAATCAAAATATTAGATACTTCAAAAAATTTAATAAGAACATATAATGCTAAAGATATACAAGAAGTATTTTTTCAACCAACAAAAGAAGTAAAAAGATCTTAAAATGAATCTTTTTCTAGCTATTGTTAAAAAGAAAGTTTGCTATTATAAGGGATAAAAGAACTATGTTGATAGTATTTTATGCCTATAGTGCGAATTTTATTCTTTGGTTTTGCACTTAGCATGGAAGCAAATCATATAAATTTAGCATTTTAAATTAATCAAAAGACAATATTAGCAAACAAATACTCAAATATAATAAATAACCCTTATTTTGAATTTGTACAAACATATCACAATATTTTCCACATGCAAAGATGTTAAAAAATGTATAGAAAATAACATTTATGATACAATACTAGAATTTAACTCAAATTTTGAACGCAATTTTTCCAAAGAAAATAAATTAAATTTATTTCATTATATTAATGCTATAAATGGAGTAAAAGCAAATATATCCTTAACCTATATAAACAAAATCATCGCTTCAAGCTTAAATTTCAAACAATACAAAATCAACATCTTAAGCAATTTCAAATTTAATCCAAATCTTAATTATCAACATTATATGATTCCTGCTTTAAGTACTATAGCATTTACTCTACTTTGTGGTTTTTTCCAGCAATTAACATTGTAAACGAAAAAGAAAAAAGGGAATATTGAACAAGTAAATATTAGCCCTATTTCTGAATTTAATTTTATACTAGCCAAGCTCATTATATACTAAATAATTAGCATAGTTGCTTTTAACATAGTCTTTTGGTTTCATTTTTTGTTTATGATTTGTATCCTAAAAGTAATGTATTCTACTATGCACTGTGGTGTTAATTTATATTTTAGCTATTTTTGTATTTGGAATTATCATATCTAACTATTCTAATACCATGGCACAAGCTATGTTTGTAATTATTTGCTTCATGATGATTTTTATATTAATGAGTGGACTTTTTACTTTTATACTTTCTATGCCAAAATGGGCTTATATTTTAAGCCATCCAAATCCATTAAAATACTTTATAGAATCTTTAAAAAAGATTTTTCTAAAAAAGTTGATACAACAAATTTTTATTCTAATTTTATAATACTTGATATATTTGCGATTATATTTAACCATTTTACTATAATAAGTTATAAAAAAAGAAGTTAAAAGCCTTAAAAAAGGCTTTTATTTATTTGCTCTTTCTATATACTCTCCACGCACAGTATCAACACGGATTACTTCCCCTTCTAGTACATGGAAAGGAATTTGAATCACTGCACCTGTTTCCAAAGTAGCTGGTTTTTTATTTGAACCTTGGGTATCGCCTTTAAAATTTGGTGCTGTTTCAACGATTTTAAGTTCCATTACTTGAGGTACTTCAACACCAATTGCTTTTCCATTATGAAATAAAACATCAACCATGGTTCCATCGAGCATCCATTTTTTAGCTTCACCCACATCCTCATCGCTAATTGCTACTTGCTCATAAGTTTGTGTATCCATGAATTGACAATTTTCACCATCATCGTAAAGATATTGCATTTGCTTTTCTTCTAAATTTGGAGATTCGCATTTATCCCCTGCATGAAAAGTTTTTTCTAAAACTTTACCATCAATAAAAGATTTAATTTTAATACGAACAAACGCAGGACCTTTTCCTGGTTTTACATGTTGATATTCAACAATTTTAAAAGGAATACCATCAATTTCTATTTTTAAACCTTTTTTTAAATCTCCCATTCCATAAGAAGCCATGTATTTTCCTTAATTTTAAAATTAAAAACAAATTGTAACAATTAAGCCTTATAAAAAGTCTTAAATTTCTGCATATTCTGCAAAAATACAAGCATCAACCGCTCTTAATTCTTCTAATAATGCTTTTGAAATTTTCGTATCAAGTAAAATGACCGATAAAGCTTTTCCAAAGCCATTTCTACCAAGTCTAAAGTCGGCTATATTTACATTATTTTTAGCCAAAATTCCACTCACATTAGCAATAACACCTGGAATATCATTATTATTTAAGATGATCATTTTTCCTTTAGGTTTAAAGTCTATATCAAAGCCATTTAACTCTACAATTCTTTGCTCATTATCTCCAAAAATCGTTCCCGAGATCGATAAAGTCGAGTTATCTGTAAGCACTTTTATGGTAATTTTATTACTATATCCACTACTTGGTAAAATATGAGAAGAAAGCTCCACTCCTTTATCTTTAGCCACAAAATGCGCATTAATATAGTTGATATTTTCTCCTAAAATTCCTCTTAAAACACTCACTGTTACAAAAGTTAATAAAGATTCATTGTATTCGCTAATTTGCCCTTCGCTTTCAAGTTTAATAGCTTTAATAGGAGTTTTATCAAGCTGAGCAGCCAAAAAACCCATTTTCGAAATAAGTTCTATATAAGGTGCGACAAATTTTGGTAAATCTTCTGTTTTGATTAGCAAATTTAAGGCATTAGGATAAGAAATTCCCCTTGCAGCGTTTAAGGCTTGCTCACATGCTTGAATAGCGATATTTTCTTGACTTTCTAAAGTATTTGCTCCAAGATGAGAAGTAACTGAAACATTTTCAAAATTTAAAAATGGATGGTTTGTTGCAGGCTCTTTATCAAACACATCAATACCAAGCCAAGCGATTTTACCATTTCTTAATCCCTCACACAATGCCTCTTCGTTATAAAGACCACCTCTAGCACAGTTAATTAATCTAACTCCATCTTTCATTTTATCAATCTCATCATAAGAGATCATATCTGTAGTTTCTTTTGTTTTTGGTGTATGGATTGTAATAAAATCACTTTGGGTTAAAATCACATCTAAAGAATTTACACACTCAATACCCAAATCAGTCATTTTAGATGCTACTACATAAGGATCATATGCAATAACTTTCATACCAAAAGCTTTTGCGCGCACAGCAACTCTTGAGCCTATATTACCAAAACCTATCACACCTAAGGTTTTATTCATAAGCTCTACGCCATACCACTTTTCTCTTTCCCATTTTCTTTCTATTTTCAAAAAATTATGAGCATTTACAAAAGATCTAGCAGAACAGAGCAAGTGATTCATAGTCAGCTCTACTGCTGCTATAGTATTTGCGGTTGGGACATTCATTACAATGATTCCTTTTTTAGAACACTCATCAATATCTACATTATCAACCCCAACGCCTGCTCTAACTAATGCTTTTAAGTTATTACACGCATCAATAAATTTCAAATCCACATCTGTAGAACTTCTAGTGATAGCCACATCTACATCACCTAGTTTTGTCAAAAGCTCATCTTTAGGCAAATGTGCTGCTTCGATTAACTCTACATCCTCTGCTTTTCTTAAAAGCTCCACACCTTTATCTAGTATCGCATCACACACAATAATCTTTTTCATAACCAAACCTCCTTTAATTTTGCATTTATATTGTAAATTTTTAATTTTTCAATCAGAGCATTTAAAACTTTTTCATTGTTAGTATCAAGGTAAATTGCTACTTCATCTTTACTTTGAGTTAAAGTGTATTTAATAAAAAAAGAATGCAAAGTTTGCTTTAAACAAAACACCGAATATACATCGTTTTTATTCACATCAAGCATATAGAATTTTTGCTTTGGTTTTACTATAGAATCATCCATTTTAAAACTCATATAAAATTCATTTGCTGCTGGGGAAAAATCATTGATTTTAAGATTTGAAAGCTTATCTTGCCAAGTTTGTGGCAATTCTTTTTTTATTTCATCAAAAGAATATTTAACATTTTGTGAGATAGGCAAGCTCCCAATGCTTACATATCTCACCATAAAAATAAAAGCAATAACCAAAGCTAGGCTTAAAAAGCCTAAAATACCATACAGGGTATATTTTTTCATTTTTTATTATGAAAGCTGATCTTTGATAATATCACCTAAAGTTACTTTGTCGTTATCATTGATTTCATTTAGAGCTTCTCTTTCTTTCATTCTCGCAAGACTTTTAACACTTAAGCGAATTCTATTTTTCTTTTCATCAATAAAAACAATCAAAGCCTCTATTGTATCCCCAATTTTTAGAATTGAAAAATCAATATTACCTAAGTCTTCTTTATGAATAAGCGCATCCACGCCTTCTTCTAGCTCAACAAAAACTCCAAAATCTTTGATATCTCTAATTTTACCTGAGATAATATCATTTACTTGATGTTTTTGTGCATAAATTTGCGCAGGGCTTTTTTGTAATTCTTTAGTGCTTAAAGAAATTTTTTGATTTTCTTTGTCTAGTCTGATTATTTTTACTTCGATATTATCACCAACTTTATAAATATCCTTGCATTTATCGTTTCTATTCCATGAGGCATCTTCATTATGCAATAAACCTTCTAAGTTTGCAATTTTTACAAAAGCACCAAAGTTAGTCACAGAAGTAACATTACCTTTTACCACATCACCTACTTTATGTGTTTTCAAAAATTCATCAAAAGGTTTTGCTAATAAATTTTTTAAAGAAACTCTAAGTCTTCTTTCCTTAGCATTAATCTCAATCACTTCTACATCAAGCTCTTGACCTTCGCTAATATAATCTTTTGGATTTTTAGCATTTTTATCCCAAGAAATTTCACTTATATGTAAAAATCCTTCTATATCATTTCCTAAATCCACAAAAGCACCATATGGTTCTATATTTGAAACCGTGACTTTAATAGTATCTCCAAGCTCTAAACCATCTTTAATCTCATCCCAAGGATCGGGCATAGCAAGTTTGATAGATAATGAAAGATGCTTTTTATCATTATCGTATTTAATCACTTTTACAAGAACCTTGTCGCCCTCATTATATAATGAACTAGGATTTACCGGTCCTTTATAAGAAATTTCACTATAATGAACCAAACCATCAACACCACCCACATCAATAAACATACCATAGGTAGTGATTTTTTTAACAATACCTTCTATGTTTTCTTCTTGATTTAATACATTAGAAATAATTTCTTTGCGTTTTTTTCTTTCTTCATCTACTATTTTTTTTCTAGAAACTACTATGCTTTGAGCTTCTTTGTCTATTTTGATGATTTTAACTTTGAAGGTTTTATTGATGATATTGTTTGAATCTTTAAAGCTGCTTTGTGATTTTGGCAAGAAAAACTCTACTCCATTTTCATCCACAGCTACAAAGCCACCTCTATTTTTACCAATGATTTTCACATCAAACATACTTTCATTATCTTTATAATTATCAATAAATTCTTTAACTTTTTGTTTTCTCAAAGCTTTTTTATGAGAAAGTAAAGATCTGCCACCGCGAGAACCCACTATAGCAACTTCTAATGTATCGCCTTCTTTAAAAATAAGTTCGCCATTTTCATTTTGAATTTCTTCTGTTGCCAAAATACCTTCTGATTTTTGCCCTACATTTATAAATACTTCATCACTTTTGATAGCAACGATTATGCCTTGTGTAGTTGCCTCCTCATCAGACTTAAAAGATTCTTCAAGCATTTGCTCAAAATCTTCTTCTATGATAATATCCTCTAGTCTGTTTTGAACTTTTTTGTTCACCTCGCTCATTGTGGTCCTTTGTTTTAAATTTTAATTTTTGATTATAGTATTGTTTTCTTTAAACTTAGTTAATTTTGACATATTCTTTGATTTTTTCCAAAACTAAATCAATCACCCACTCAGGTGTAGAAGCCCCTGCACTAATACCACACTTTTTCTTACCACTAAACCACTCTTCTTGGATTTCTTTTTCGTTTTCTATCAAATAACTTTCTTTGCAGTAATTTTTAGCTATTAAAAAAAGTTGTTTGGTATTAGCTGAATTTTTACCTCCGACTATTATCATCACATCGCTTTTTTTTGCAAGCTCATTAATCGCTTCTTGATTTTTAAAAGTTGCATCGCATATGGTATTAAAAACACGTACCTCTTTAACCCTAAGCATTAAAAAATTTACAATCTCCATAAATTTTTCTATCTTCTTTGTTGTTTGAGATACCACAGCAACTTTTGAAGGTAGTTTTACATCAAGCAATTCTTTCTCATCAAGTACCACATAAGCTTTTGTACTTACATAACTTCTAACTCCTTTAACTTCAGGATGATTTTCATCCCCAAAAATAACAACTTCATAGCCTTCATTGCTCATTTGCTCACAAATTTTTTGCGGTTTAGTTACAAAAGGACATGTTGCATCAAAAATTTCTATATTTTTTTGCTTTAACTTTTCTAAATCTTGCTTTGTAATACCATGAGTTCTAATGATCGCCTTTTTTTCAGCGCTTAATTCATTAATATCATTTAATGTTTTAACATTATAATTTTTCCATAATCTTGTGATTTCTTCATTATTATGAATCAAGGGTCCTATAGTAGCTGCATCTTTAATCTGTTCTGCTTTTTTTATCGCTCGTTTTACACCAAAACAAAAACCATAACTTTTTGCTAATTCAATCTCCAACTTTAGCTCCTATTTGTTTTAAAATTTCAATAAAATTTGGAAAAGAGGTTTTAATACACTCACAATCATCTACTTCCATGTTGCATTTTAATCCCAAAATCAAAAAACTCATTGCGATTCTATGATCTCCATAGCTTTTGATCTTAGCACATTTGGCTTCCCCGCCTTCTACCTCAAAACCATCTTCAAATTCTTTGGCATTTATGCCACATTTTTGTAAATTTAATACTATTGATTTGATCCTATCACTTTCTTTTACGCGCAATTCTTTAGCATTTTTTATAACGCTTTTACCACTAGCACAAGCAAAAGCTATAGCTAAAGCTGGAATTTCATCAATCAACCACGCAATATTTTCATTTACACTTACTGCTTTTAAAGGTGCACTTTCAACACAAATTTCTCCGATACTTTCAAACTCATCATTATCAAGATAGTATGTAATTTTTGCACCCATTTTTTTTAAAATTTTAAAAGCTTCAATGCGCGTTTTATTCAATAAAACATTTTTCAAAACAACCCTTGAATGAGGTAAAATACAAGCTGCTAGTGCAAAATAAAATGCCGATGATGGATCATTTGGCACACATACTTCGAATGCTTTGAGTTTTGTTTTTAATGGTTGTATTTTTATAGAAGTTTTTTCTTGATTTAAATACTCAATACAAGCGCCCATTTTATTTAATATAATTTCACTGTGATTTCTTGAAAGTTCAATTTCTTTAAAATAGCTTTCTTTTTTTGCAAATAAAGCCGCTAAAATTAAAGCCGATTTTACCTGAGCTGAAGTAATATTGCTAGTAAAGTTAAATCCTTCTAACTTTGCTCCTTGAATCGCAATAGGTGCTAAATTTGCCTCATCTCTTCCAAAAATTTTAGCTCCTATATGTTTTAAAGGCTCACTTACTCTTTTCATTGGTCTTGCGTTTAGATACTCATCTCCACTTAAAATAAAAAATTCGCCCTCTATGGCACTTAAAATACCAATCAAAAGTCTCATAGCTGTACCTGAATTTCCACAATCTAAAATACAATTTGGAGACTTTATATACTGTGGTGCTCTAATATAAACAAATTCCTCATCCATGCTAACTTCAGCACCCAAAGCTTGAATAATCGCCAAAGTATGCAAAGTATCTTGCGCTTTTAAGTAATTTTTGATTTTACAAGTTCCTTGTGTAAGCAAAGAAAAGATAGCAAGGCGATGAGATATAGACTTATCAGAAGCTATATCTTCAAGCTTTGCTTCAAAAGAAGAAATGGAGTTTATTTTCATCGAAGTTTTAAACCATGCTCATCATCTAGAGCTTTGATAATTTTGTCAATATACTCAAAAACAATATTATCTTCTAAAGTTTTTTCAAAATCTCTAAATACTAAATTAATAGTCAAGCTATAAAAATCGCCTAAATTCTCATCTGTATACAAATCCACCACTCTAAAGCTTTCTAATCTTTCAATGTTTAATTTAACAATGGTTTGTTTGATTTTTTCATATTCAAAACCTTTAGGAATAACCACGCTTAAATCCCTGCTCATAGATGGAAATTTAGAGTAAGCTTTGGCGATCTTAAAGTCTTGTTTTAAACTTTCTAAATCAAGTTCGCATATATAAGTTTTTGCCAGATCTCTTTCATTTTCTATGCTTAAATGCACTCTACCCACAAAACCTATGCGTTTACCATTTTTATAGACATTTGCTTGCTCATATGGGCTTAAAAATGTATATTCTGATTTTTGCAAACTATATTCGCCGATAATACTTTTTAATTCAGCTAAAAAAGTATAAAAATCCACCAAAACAGGTTTGGCTTTGTTTGCTATTTTGGCTTCTTCTTTGCAACCACTAAAAATCATTGCAAATTTAGTATGCTCATTTGAAAACTCATCAAAAACACTACCACATTCAAAAAGCTTAATTTTCTTTTTAGAATTTCTCAAATTAAAACTTGCAGCATTTAAAAGATGATTAACCAAAGTACTTCTTAGTGTATTTAATTCATTAGTAATTGGGTTGATTAGTTTATTTTTTATACATTTAAAACCTAAGCGTGCCAATTCTTCTTCATTATCTAAAACATAATGAATACTTTCAAAATAACCATTATGACTAGCTTTTAATCTTAAATTTTTTATTTCTTGATAGTCAAAATACACTTGATTTAAACGATTTTTTTCTCTAAATTCTAAAGCTCTTGAAGGAATATTATCAATACCAATAATCCTTACCACTTCTTCACTAATATCCGCAATATTCACGATATCACTGCGATGAAGTGGAATTTTGATATTAAATTGTTCATCATTAATCACACTAATTTCAAAGCCTAATTTTTTAAGAATTTTAACTAAAATATTTTTGTCTATAGGCATACCGATGATCTTATCAATCTCTGTACCAAAAATACCAATAACCTTTGCTTCGCACTCTTTAAAGATTTGCTGACTTCCTGAAAAAACACTTATAGCATTAATCTTCAAGCATTCATTAAATAAATACTCCATTCCCAATGAAAGCTTGGGTTCGCTGCCTCTTGAAGTGCGGTATATGGTATCGTTTTTCTTTTTATGAAAAGCTACTGCATTAGCTATGATTTGAGGTTGAGTGTAACTTGCTTCTATGATGATGATTTTACTCTCATTATTAATTTTATACTTATCTTCTTGTTCTATCCCTGCTAAAGCAATCAGCTCATCTTTATAATAAATTCCGTATTCACCATGCTCTTGAGTTTTTACTTCTAGTGTAATTTTCTCATCAACATGACAATCTTGACAAAGCTTATGAAAATCATAAGCACAAAAAACCACACCGCTTGCATGTGTTGCATATGCTAAAAGATTTTCAATATGGTTGTTTTTATAAGCCTCGATCAATGCAAGACGAATTCCTATCGTAATATTTAGTTTAAATTCTTCCTTGATTTCTAATGCTCTATATGCGAAAAAACCTTCCACATCGCTTTGGTTTTTAACACTAAGTATTCTTCCTATGCCTACGCTATTTTCGCCTTCTTTCAAAGGACTTAATTCTTTTAAATTTAGATCTAATGCCGCACTTAGATCCCTAGCAACACCATACAAACTCAAGCAATCTCCACGATTTGGCGTAAGTTCTATTTCAATTATTTCATCATTGAAAAGTTCATAGGTATTTAAAGCTTTTCCTAAAACTAACTCTCCCATACTTTCATCTAAAACCATAATACCATCATTGCTTTTTCCAAAACCAAGCTCACTAGAAGAACAAATCATACCCATTGATTCAACTCCTCTAAGTTTGGCAGGCTTTATCTCAAGTCCACCAGGAAGTACCGCACCTACCAAAGATACAGCAACAAACTGATCTTTATCAACATTCTTAGCCCCGCAAACAATTTGTAAAATTTCATTCCCAACATCCACTTTACAGATATTTAATTTATCGGAATTTTCATGTTTAACTTTTTCTAAAACCTTACCCACTACAACTTTTTCAGGAGCTTTCACACTTTTAAAGCTATCAACTTCCAATCCTATAGAATTTAAAGTATTTATTATAGTTTGTGTTGATATCTCACTTAAATCAATCCATTCATTTAACCAATTTTTACTAATAATCATCTAAATTGCTCCAATAATCTTAAATCACCTTCAAACATAGAACGCAAATCAGGAATTTTATGTAAAAGCATAGCAAATCGCTCCACCCCTAAACCAAAAGCATAACCGCTTACATTTTTATAACCTACAAATTTATAAACATTAGGATCTACCACACCACATCCTAGGACTTCAAGCCACCCTGTGTGTTTACAAACTCTACATCCACAACCCTTGCAAAATACACAAGAAATATCTACTTCAGCAGATGGTTCTGTAAAAGGAAAAAAGCTAGGTCTAAAACGCACCTTTACATCGCCAAACATATGTTTTAAAAAATGCTCAAGTATATCTTTTAAATTTGCAAAATTAACTTTATCTCCCTCTTCTACAACAAGTCCTTCAACCTGATGAAACATTGGTGTATGGGTAATGTCAAAATCTCTTCTAAAGACCGCTCCCGGTGCTATCATTCTAATAGGTGGTTGTTGTGCTAACATCGTTCTAATTTGCACTGGAGAAGTTTGCGATCTAAGCAAAGTTTTGTTTTCAAAATAAAAAGTATCTTGCATATCTCTTGCAGGGTGATTTTGAGGTAAATTCAATGCTTCAAAATTATGAAAATCATCTTCAATCAAAGGCCCTTTTTCTATGCTGAAATTTAAAGCCGTAAAATATTCTATGATTTTATCCATGGTTTGCATGATTGGGTGTAAAGCACCTGCATTTGAAGTCTCATCAAAAAAACTAAAATCCTGTACATCTTGTTTCATTTTTTCATTTAAAGCTTTTTCTTCTAATTCTTTTAATTTTACTTGGTAAGCTTCGTTAAATTCATCTCTTGCCTTATTTAAGCCATTAGCAAATTCTTTCTTTTCTTCACCTTGCAAATCCTTTAACTTTGCAAATTCCAAAGTCAAAATACCCTTTTTTCCCAAAATACTTACTTTTATATTTTCAAGTTCTGCTAAAGTACTTGCAGAAGCAATTTTTTCTATCATATCTTGCAATTTTAGCTCCAAATAAATTATTTTTAAACATTCTAATGTAAAATTATTTAAAATTAGCAAAAATAATAAAAAAAGGACTATTAAATGAGAGAAAAAACCGTATTTGAACTAATCGTAGAGGGAAAAATCCCTGCTAATAAAGTTTTAGAAAGCGAAAAATTTTTAGCCTTTCATGATATTAATCCTAAAGCACCTATTCATATTTTAATCATTCCAAAAGAGTATTTTGAAAACTTTCAAGCATTAAGACCTGAATTAATGAGCGAAATGACACAATTTATTCAAGAATTAGCCACTCTTTTGGGGCTAGATAAAAGCGGATATAGATTAATCACAAATTGTGGAAAAAATAGTGGACAAGAAGTCTTTCATTTACATTTTCATATGCTAGGTGGATTTGAGCTTCCAAAAAATAAAGAAACTCAAATCAACCCTGAATCACTATTCTAAAAAGAACTTAACTCTTTTTAGATCATAGGGCCAGCTAGTTTAAACTCTGCTCCTTCTTTGACATCTTCATAGCGTTTGAAATTTTCTACAAACATTTTTGCAAGCTTTAGTTTTGTCTCTTCATAAGCTTTTTTATCCTCCCAAGTATTAACAGGATTAAGTAGCTTACTCTCTACGCCCGCTAATTCTTTTGGAACTGCAAGATTAAATAAATCATAATTTTCAAATTCACATTGTTGAATACTACCATCTAAAATCGCATTAATGCAAGCTCTTGTTGCTTTAATGCTCATTCTCTTACCTACACCATAAACTCCACCGCTCCAACCGGTATTTACTAAATAAACATTAACATTATACTTGCTGATTTTTTCACCTAAAAGTTTTGCATAAACAGTTGGGTGTAATGGCAAAAATACCTCGCCAAAACAAGCTGAAAAAGTCGCAACTGGTTCAGTGATGCCTCTTTCAGTTCCTGCAACTTTAGCAGTATAACCGCTTAAGAAATAATACATCGCTTGTTCTTTGCTTAATTTACTAACTGGAGGTAAAACACCAAAAGCATCCGCTGAAAGAAAAATGATATTATTTGGATGTCCTGCACTAAGGCTTGGTTCATGATTTAAAATGTGTTCTATCGGATAAGAAACTCTAGTATTTTCAGTCTTTGATCTATCATTAAAATCAACACTTAAATCATCTCTTAAAACTACATTTTCCAAAAGTGCATTTTGTTTGATTGCTCCATAAATTTCTGGCTCACTTTGAGGATCAAGGTTAATGCATTTTGCATAACAACCTCCTTCAAAATTAAATACACCCTCATCATCCCAACCATGCTCATCATCTCCGATTAGCTTTCTTTTTGGATCGGTTGAAAGTGTAGTTTTACCTGTACCACTAAGTCCAAAGAAAAGTACTACATCGCCTTTTTCCCCAACATTAGCACTACAATGCATAGGAAGCTTGTTTTCTAGTGGTAACCAGTAATTCATCATAGAAAAAATTCCTTTTTTCATTTCTCCACCATACCAAGTTCCACCAATTACTGCGATATTTTTTTCTATATTAAATATAACAAAAACCTCTGAATTTAAACCATCTTTTTCATAGTCTTCATTCACGCATTTGCATGCATTATATACTACAAAATCAGGTTCAAATTCTGCAAGTTCTTCTTCTTTTGGACGAATAAACATATTTTTTACAAAATGCGCTTGCCAAGCAATCTGTGTTACAAAACGCACAGCTTTACGGCTTTTCAAAGAAGCACCGCAAAATGCATCTTGAATATAAATATCACTGTTGCTAAGTTGTTTTTTTGCTTTTGCTAAAAGCTTTTCAAATAACTCTTCGCTAATAGGTTGATTAATCTTACCCCAAGCAATATACTTTTGTGAAGGATCTTGCTTTACAAAATATTTATCCTTAGGACTTCTTCCGGTAAAAATTCCAGTATCCACACTAAAGGTACCATTTTTAGTACAAACACCTTCTTGGTTGTTTTTTTCATGCTTTAAAAGCTCATCGTAGCTGATGTTATGAAAAATTTGCCCGACATTTTCTAAACCTAATTTTTCTAAACCTTTCATTTTGCCTCCTTATTTATAAGTCATCAAAGCTTGACCTTCGCTCACACTTTCACCTGCATTTACTAAAATTTCTGCGATCTCCCCATCTTTTCCTGCAGTGATTTCAATTTCCATCTTCATTGCTTCAAGGACTGCTACTACTTGACCAGCTTTAACAGTATCATTTTCTTTTGCTAGTATTTTAAAAACATTTGCATTCATACTCGCAACGATCGCATTAGCATTGTCATTTACTTGTGTTTTTTTCACTTCTGTCTTATCTGTATTTACTTTTACAGCACTTTTAACATTTACATCTCTATCAAAACCTGGACTTACCTCAACGTGATATTTGTTGCCATTAACAGAAACAGTGAATTGATTTTCATTAATAACACTTGGTTTTAGTTTGCTATTTTTTCTAGCATTTACTTTCGCCTCACCTTTTAAGAAAGCAATCCCCTTTTCTTTGCAAGCTGCAACAATAAAAATATTTTCCTCGCTTGTTTCTAAATTTTCTTTTTCTAAAATATTTTTAATATATGCTATGCTTTTACTCTCATCAGCATCAGCGATATCTGTAGCCAATTTTGTTGTAGGCTCTAATTTTAACTGCTCGCTTGCAAGTTTAATCACTTCAGCATCTGGAGCAACAGGAGTTTTACCAAAATAACCCAAAACCATTTTTCCATATCCTTCTGCGATTTTCTTCCAAGGACCAAATATAACATTATTAAAAGCTTGCTGAAAATAAAACTGCGACACAGGAGTAACCGAAGTACCGTATCCACCTTTTTCCACTACTTCTTGCATTGCCTTGATCACTTGCGGGAATTTATCTAAGATATTATTATCTCTCATCATTTGAGTATTGGCAGTTAATGCTCCACCTGGCATAGGAGAAAAAGGTATTAAAGGATTAACTGCTGTTGCTTCTGGTGGTAAAAAATAATCTTTCAAGCAATCTTTTAACACATCTTCATATTTTAAAATTTTCTCCTCATCTAAACCAAGATCAAAATTACTACCTTTTAATGCATGCAGCATGGTTAAGATATCTGGCTGAGAAGTACCACCACTCACTGGTGCAGCTGCTAAATCTATCCCATCAGCACCTGCTTCTAAGGCTGCTAAATAACATGCCACGCTTACCCCTGCTGTTTCGTGAGTATGTAATCTTATGTGTGTATTTTCAGGCAAGTTTTTTCTAGCCATTTTTATAACTTCATAAATTTTATTTGGATTAGAGGTACCACTTGCATCTTTAAAACATATACTATCAAAAGGAATTTGAGCTTGTAAAATTTCTTTTAAGATTTTCTCATAAAAAGGCACATCATGTGCACCTTTACATTTAGGAGGAAGATCCATCAATGTGATAGTAATTTCATGCTTTAAACCATGTTTAACTATACATTCTCCGCTAAATTTTAGATTATTTACATCATTTAATGCGTCAAAATTTCTTATAGTAGTTGTGCCATGTTTTGCAAACATCTTTGCATGCAAGTCAATAATTTCCTTACTGCCTGTATCTAGTGCTACGGTATTTACACCTCTTGCAAGAGTTTGTAAATTTGCATCTTTTCCAACAATGGCTCTAAATTTATCCATCATTTCAAAAGCATTTTCATTTAAATAGAAAAATAAACTCTGAAATCTAGCTCCACCACCAAATTCAAAATGCGTAATTCCTGCTTCTTTGGCCGCTTCTAAAGCAGGAAAAAAGTCATTCATTAAAACTCTAGCGCCGTAAACAGATTGAAAACCATCTCTAAAAGTGGTATCCATCACATCGATTAATTTTTTAGCCATAACATTTCCTTTTTTTTACTCCATACAATTATAACTTTACTTTCTTAAAAAACAAAATTTATAAAATTTGGTTTAACATAATGATAATAATTGATAAAGGAGCAATAAATCTTAACAAGAAATACCACACTTCAAAAACCCTTCGACTCATAAATTTAGAAAATAAGTGATATATTTTTTCTTTATCCATAAAAAAGCCAACAAAGATAGCACTCGCAATCACGCCCAAAGGTAGCATAAAATTAGATGTTAACTTATCTAAAATATCAAAAAAGTTCAATCCAAAAAAGCTAAAACTAGCTCCATAGCTTGCACTAAAAGATAAAATACAACTCATTCCTAAAACAAAAACCACCAAACCTATAAAAATCAAGGCTTTCTTTCTTGAAATTTGATACTCATTTACAAGATAAAAAGTAAAAGGTTCTATCATGGAAACAGCCGAGGTAATTCCTGCAAAAAATAATGCCAAGAAAAAATAAAAAGCTAAAAAATGTCCCAAAACACTATCTAAATTGGAAAACAGTGTTGTTAGAGAAATAAAAACTAAGCCCGCACCTTCTGCTGGATTGGCATTAAATTTAAATATAAAAGTAAACACAATAAGCCCCATCATCAAGCCAATGAGAATATTTAAAAGCACAATCACCATTGAACTTGTGATCAAATTAGTATCATCTTTTAATGACGCCGCATAAGTTGTAATGCAACCTATGCCCAAACACAAGGTAAAAAATGCAAGTCCTAATGCTGTCAATACTGAATTTAAACTTAATTTACTAAAATCAGGATAAAACAAATACACAAATGCTTCTTTAAAACCATCTTGAAAAAAACAATACACTAGCATCAAAATAAGCATGATAAATAAACTTGGCATAATCCAAATATTTAATTTTTCTATGCCACTTTTTACCCCTCTTGAAACCACAAATAAAGTAAGAAAAAACGCAATAAGAAAATACACACTACTTTCTAAGATGCTACTTTGTATCAAATTACCAAACAAAGCACCCGCTTCTTGAGTATTACTAGGTAAATAATAAACTGAAGTGACCATATACTTTAAAACCCAACCCATGATCACTAAATAAAACGAAAGCACAAAAATTCCACCGAGCATAAAAAATCCCGCGAATTTCCACTTATGAGCGCATTTGGTTGCTAGGCTTTTATAGGCATTTACAGGATCACTTTGACTTAATCTTCCCATGGCAATTTCAGCCAAAAACACGCAAAATCCGACGCTAATTGTTAAAAGCAAATACAAAAGTACAAAAGCAAAACCACCATTTTGCCCTACTAGGGTTGGAAATTTCCAAGCATTTCCAAGTCCTATAGCTCCACCTGCTACGGCTAAAATAAAGCCGATTTTAGAAAATTTATCATTCATTTTAACGCCTTAGAATAAAAGCTGTCTAGCCATGATTAAAATCACTGCTAAAGGAGAAATATATCTTAAAAAGATATACCACACTTCAAAACACACACCACGCATAAAAGGCTGAAATAATTTTTGTAAAGCTTCTTTTTTAATCACAAATCCCACAAAAAATGCAGTAATCAATGCAGAAATTGGCATGAGTAAATTTTGTATGAAAAAGTCTAAAATATCAAAAAAACTTTTTCCAAAGAAATTTAAACTTGGTGCACTTACATGATAAAAAGAAAGTATAGACAAACTTCCAAGAAAATACACTATCATACCTACAAAAATCAAAGCTTTCTTTCTTGAAATTTGATAACGGTTTATTAGATAAAAAGTGAAAGGCTCTATCATAGAAATAGCCGAGGTGATTCCTGCAAAAAATAACGCAATAAAAAAGGCTATGGCTAAAATATTTCCTAAAAATCCTAACTTTGCAAAAAGCGTAGTTAGTGATACAAAAATAAGCCCTGGTCCTTGTTGGGTGGGATCAGCGCCAAATTCAAAAATAAAGGTAAACACAATAAGTCCCATCATCAAACCAATGATAGTATTAATAATGATAATATTTAAAGCACTGCTTATAAAATTTGTTTTATCGGGCAAACTTGCTGCATAAGTTAAAATCACACATACACCCAAAGACATACTAAAAAATGCAAGTCCTAGTGCATCTAATATAGAATTAACACTTAATTTTGAAAAATCAGGCACAAACAAAAACTCACTTGCCTTAGAAAAACCATCCATGCTAAAAGAATACCCAAGCATTAAAATAAGTAGTATAAATAAACTTGGCATCATCCAAACATTAAGTTTTTCTATACCACTTTTAACACCTTTTGATACTACATAAAAAATCACTATAAATACAAAAGTAAAACATACAAATTGAGATAAAACATCATTGGAAAGTAAATTTCCAAAAATAGCGCCACTTTCTTCTATGCTTTTTGGTAAAGGAAAAAATCCAAAATAAGCATATTTTGCTATCCAACCTATCACCACACTATAAAAAGACACTAGAATAATAGCACCAAGCATAAAAAATCCCGCATAAGACCATGCTTTTTTATGCTTTGGCGCTAAAGTATAATAAGCATTTACAGGATCTTTTTCGCTAAGTTTTCCTATACTAAGTTCGGCTAAAAATATCACAAAAGCCACACCTAAAGTTAAAAGCAAATACACCACCACAAAAGCTGATCCACCATTATTACCCACTAAAGTTGGAAATTTCCAAGCATTTCCAAGCCCAACAGCTGAACCTGCCACTGCTAATACAAAACCTATTTTAGAAAATTTTTCATTCATCTTTTAACCTTAAAAAAATAATTGTTTTACCATGATTAAAATCACAGCTAAAGGTGAAATATATCTTACAAAAAAATACCAACATTCAAAATATTTACCCCTCATATAAGGATAAAATAAAGTTTGTAAAGCTTCTTTTTTAAGCACAAAACCTACAAAAATTGCACCAAATAACCCGCCCAAAGGCATCATTAAATTTGAAGCAATAAAATCTAATATATCAAAAAAGCTTTTTCCAAAAAACTCTAAAGAATCTTTACTCCACTCAATTCCTGATAAAATACACAAACTTCCCAAAAAATATACAATGAATGCTATAAAAATTAAAGCTTTTTTGCGAGTAAAATTATAAGAATTGATTAAGTAAAAAGTTAAAGGTTCTATCATAGAAACTGCTGAAGTAATCCCTGCAAAAAATAAAGCTATAAAAAAGGCTATAGCCAAAATATTTCCCAAAGGTAAAAAACCAACTGGATCAATATTTGAAAATAAACTCATTAAAGATACAAAAATCAAACCTGGACCTTCCTGAGCTGGATCTCCATTAAATTCAAATATGAAAGTAAATACAATAAGCCCCATCATAATACCAATAATAATATTAATAATAATAATATTAATAGTACTTGTAATAAAATTTGTTTTATCGGATAAACTTGCTGAATAAGTTATAATTGAACCCACTCCAATCGATAAAGAAAAACAAGCAAGTCCTAAAGCACTCAAAAACGCCCCTGTCCCAAGCTTAGAAAAGTCCGGAGAAAACAAAAACTCACTTGCCTTAGAAAAACCATCCATGCTAAAAGAATACCCAAGCATTAAAATAAGTAGTATAAATAAACTTGGCATCATCCAAACATTAAGTTTTTCTATACCACTTTTAACACCTTTTGATACTACATAAAAAATCACTATAAATACAAAAGTAAAACATACAAATTGAGATAAAACATCATTGGAAAGTAAATTTCCAAAAATAGCGCCACTTTCTTCTATGCTTTTTGGTAAAGGAAAAAATCCAAAATAAGCATACTTCACAATCCATCCTATAATCACACTATAAAAAGAAACAATCAAAATAGCACCTATTAAAGAAAAACCAACTATAGACCAAGCTCTTTTATGTTTTGGTGCTAAAGTATAATAAGCATTTACAGGATCTTTTTCGCTAAGTTTTCCTATACTAAGTTCTGCTAAAAATATCACAAAACCTACACCCAAAGTCAAAAGTAAATACAAAAGTACAAAGGCTGAGCCTCCATTTTGCCCTACTAAAGTTGGAAATTTCCAAGCATTTCCAAGCCCAACAGCTGAACCTGCCACTGCTAATACAAAACCTATTTTAGAAAATTTATCATTCATAAAAATAACCTTAAATTTTATAAACACATGAAAAATATTTAATGTAGCTAAAAAAAACTTTAATTTATTTTAAAATACGCTTATTAATTTAAATTTCAATAATTTTAAAGCTACATTAATATATAATTTCATTTTTATAAATCACGAGTAGGGATACGCAAGCCGAAAGGATTTAAATTTTTGTAATCAAGGAAATACTATGAAAAAAATCGTATTTTTAATGCTAGCTTTAAGTGGTTTTGCATTCGCAGCTGAAGGTTCTATGAATCAATGGTTAGCTTCTTTTTCAATTTTAGCAGCAGGTTTAGGACTTGGTGTTGCAGCTTTAGGTGGTGCTATTGGTATGGGTAATACTGCAGCAGCAACTATAGCAGGTACTGCTAGAAACCCTGGTCTTGGTGGTAAATTAATGACTACTATGTTTATTGCTTTAGCGATGATTGAAGCTCAAGTTATTTATGCACTTGTTATTGCTCTTATTGCTCTTTATGCTAATCCATTCCAAGCATTAGTAGCAGCTTAATTAAAAAGCCCTTTTACAGGGCTTTATGCGGTTATGGTGGAACTGGTAGACACGCCATCTTGAGGGGGTGGTGCGCTCAGCGTGTGCGAGTTCAAATCTCGCTAACCGCACCATTTTAAGGAATTTTAAAAATATGGTTTTTTATCTCTTAATTAGTGCAATAGCTTTTTTAATTCTTTTTTTTACTATTAAAAAATATACTTTAAAATTAGATGAGCAAGTCTTACTTGAACCCATTAAAAATGATATCTATCCTGAATTTTGTGATCTTATCAATGAAGAAATAAGAAATATCAAAAATAGTCTTTTACAAAACACTTTTATGCTTCAAAATGAAAATCAGAAAGATGAATTTTTAGAAAATTTAAGCGATATGAGTAGAAAACTTAATCATATTCAAACCATGAATTTAAGTAAAAAAAATAGTGCTTTATGGGAAGAGGTTCTTTTTGATTTTTTAAAAGAGTTTGAAAAACTTAACAAGCAATACCTAAATGATGGTGAAAAAATCAATGATTCAATAAGAACTTCTTTACAAGAAAAATTTTCTAATTTAACAAAAAACTAATATAAACAAATTATTTATTTTAAAAAAACACTATATAATTCCAAACTATTTTATAAAGGGGTTTTATATTTATCAACAAGAAAAAAATTAATGAACAAATTACTCTATTAGAGTAATCCAACCAAGCTTTTCAAAATATACTTAATGCTATAAGCAAAACTATGACAATGATAGAATTTCAAATAGATGGACCCCTCATTAGTGCTAATGAAAATTTTCTAAAAACTATGAATTACTCTCTAGATGAAATCAAAGGAAAATATCACAGCATGTTTTGCTTACCTGAAGTTGTAAAATCTCAACGCTATACTGATTTTTAGAAAGATTTAAAAAGCGGTGAATCAAGAAATGGTCTTTTTAGACGTATTGCAACAGGTGGAAAAGGCATCTATCTTGAAGCTAATTATCTTCCTATTTTAGATCAAAAAAACAAAATACACAATGTTATTAAATTTGCCAATAACATTACTTAAAGACGCTATGAAATGCTTGATTTAAAAAATACCATAGATACAGCTAATCATTCTATGGCGATTATTGAATTTAATCCTTATGGAGAAATTCTAAATGCCAATGAAAACTTCACTCAAACAATGGGTTATTCACTAAGTGAAATCAAAGGAAAACACCATAGTATGTTTTGTGAGGAAAAGTTTAGAAACTCAAAAGAATATACATTTTTTGGGAAGAATTAAGAAGTGGTAAATTTCAATCAGGAAAATTCATACGCTTTGGTAAAAATAACAAGCTAATCCACCTAGAAGCAAGTTATAATCCTATCAAAAACGATGATGGGGAAATCTATAAAGTCATCAAATTTGCAACAGATATTACCGAGCAGGTTGCAAGAGATGAGGAAAAATTAAAACTTATCAAAGAATTAGCTGAGTAAAATGATAATTTAACTCAAAAAGGTGATAGTGTTATAGAAAATACAGTTCAAAATATTCAAAATATTGCTGAAATGATGAATAATAGTAGTAATTTGGCTTCATCATTAAATGAACAATCAGAAGAAATCAAATATCATTCAAGCCATTAGCAATATAGCAATTAAACCAATCTTTTAGCACTAAATACTGCCATAAAAGCAGCACGTGCTGAAGAACATGGACGTGAATTTGCTGTTGTTGCCGATGAAGTTAGAAATCTAGCTGAAAAAACTGGGTATTCAGCAAATGAAATTATTATACAATTAATTCTATCAGAAATGTAACCGCTGAAGTAGTACAAAGCATTAAAGATGGATTAAGCGGAGTAAATCAAAGCGTAGATTTAGCTAAAGAAGCTAGAGAATGTATGGAAAAATTAGAAATAGCTCTGCTCAAGTAGCCCAAGCTATGCAAAATAAATAAAAGTTTTTAGCTTAAACGCTAAAAACTTTTCCACCGATAAAATTTTTTTCTACTCTACCTTGCAAAATATCATTTTGATACAAACCTTCGCCCTTAAAGGAAACACTTTCATCAAATACAACCAAATCTGCATCATATCCTACTGCTATCTTACCTTTATTTAAACCTAAAAATTGTGCTTGATGATAGCTTGCTAGATCACAAAGCTCTTTCCATGATAAAATATTTGTCCTTACCAAATAACTATAACACAAACTCATATACACAGCTATAGCGTCCACTCCAAAATCTGCTTCATCAAACGCCAAATCTTTTTTAGTTCTAGGAGTATGCAATGAAGTTAAAAAGGTAATTTTTCCATCTTGAAGCATTTTTATAAGACATGAAAGTTCATTTTTCGATCTTAAAGGCGGTAAAATTTTTGCTTGGGTATTAAAACACTCGCATGCGTTTTCATCTTTAGCTAAATGATGAATGGAAATTTCACTTTGATGATCTTTCAAAAGCTCAAAAGATTTCACAACGCCTAATGCACTAAAACAAGCATTATTTTGATAAAAATCTACCAATTCTTTCATTTTTGCAACTTCGCTTGTTTCGGCTATATCACTAATCCCTATTAATCCAAGCTCAAAACTCATTTGGCTATCATTCATTACACCATGATCATCAAAATTTTCGTCAAAGCATTTTAAAAAAACCGGCACTTCTTTCATATGCGCATACTGCATGCTTTGTTTTAAAAAATTTACTCCTAATATACTTGAAACCTCCAAAACTTTTGCGCCCATATCAACCAAGGTAGCAATATTTTTCATTTTAGCTTCTTTATCCAACACATTAACACTAGGTAAGATATTTACATCGAGTGATTGTAATTTGTCAAAATAAAGTGCATATCCTTGAAGATTTGCTTCCATACTATCTTTTAAAACAATAGTCCCAACTCCGCCTTTTAAACATGCTTTTTCTAATTCGTATAGTTTTGCAATACTAAATTCATTATCAAGCAAGGCAACATTTAAATCAATCAAAGAAGGCAAAAGTGTTTTACCTTCAGCATCGATCATTTGCTCATCGCCATTCAAATTTTGTTCAATTTGAGTGATTTTGCCATTTTCTATTTTAAGATCCAATTCTTGTTCGCCGTATATTTTTGCATTTTTGATAATCATTGTGCTTCCTCCTTAGATACCATTAGGTCTTTTAAAGACTCCCAAGCATTTTTACCTTCTAGCATTAAAACCACCTCATTGACAATTGGAGTATAAATTTGATGTTGCTTAGCTAAAGAATGAATTGCATAAGCAGTTTGCACTCCTTCGGCTACCTCGCCAAGTTCCATTAAAATATCTTTTATATTTTTACCACTAGCCAAACTCAAACCTACTCTATAATTTCTTGATAGATTGCTTGAAGCTGTTAAAAACAAATCCCCAGCCCCGCTAAGTCCTAAAAAAGTTTCTTCTTTAGCACTAAAAAACTGCCCAAAGCGGTACATTTCTATTAAACCTCTTGAGACTAAAGAGGCTCTTGCATTATTTCCTAAATTTAAGCCATCACAAACCCCGCTTGCAATTGCTAAAACATTCTTATATGCACCACAAATTTCAGCACCTTTAACATCAAAACTTGTGTAGGTTTTAATATAATTTGGAAAAAAACTTGCAAATTGATTACAAAGTTCTTGATTTTTGCCACTAATAACCAAAGCACAAGGTTTTTTTTCTAGCACTTCACTTGCAAAAGAAGGTCCACTTAAAAAACAAAGCCTATCGCTACTTACGAACTCACCAAAAACCTCATCCATAAATTTTAAACTTTTACAATCAATACCCTTAGAAGCTACAAGAATTTTTTGATTTAAATCTTTAAAATTATTTGCAAGCCATTCATGTATTCCTTGAGCGTATAAGGCAAAAACTAAATATTCATATTCTAAAGCTTCTTTAGTGCCAACAAAATAAGAAAGATCCTTTTTATGAAAAGAAGTTATCACGCATTCATTTTTAACACTCAATGCATCATATAAAGCGCTTCCCCATTTTCCTGCACCAACAACTGCTATTTTCATATTTAACCAAGTTTTGCTTTTAAAATTTCATTTACCTTAGCAGGATTGAACGCACCCTTGCCTGCTTTCATTGCCTGACCAACAAAGAAACCAAAAAGCTTATCTTTACCACTTTTATATTCAGCTACTTTATCTTCATTGTTTGCTAAAATTTCATCGATAATCTTTTCAATAGCACCATCATCACTTACCTGTTTTAAACCAAGTTTTTCAATAGCATCATCAATTCCAACTTCTGTATTATCAAACACATGAGCTAAAATATCCTTACCTGCTTTAGCACTAATGACACTTTCTTCTATACGCTTGATCAAAACAGCTAGTTTTTCTTGTTTTATAGGTGAGTTTTCTATAGTCAACTCGCCTTTTAAAAGTCCCATTAACTCGGTCGTAAGCCAAGTAACACAAAGTTTTGGGTTTAATTTTTGATCAATTAAATACTCAAAATACCTACAAAGCTCTAATGAAGAAACAATCACTTCACTATCGCTTTCTTTAATACCTAACTCACCAACAAATCTAGTTTTTTTCTCATCAGGAAGTTCAGGTATATCTTGACTTATCATTTCATCATCTAAAATCACAGGTAAAAGATCAGGATCAGGAAAATATCTATACTCAGCAGAATCTTCTTTGCCTCTCATGCTTCTAGTAACTAAATTAACCGTATCAAATAATCTTGTTTCTTGCACAACTTCTTGATCGTATTTTCCATCTTCCCAAGCTTCACTTTGACGTTTTACTTCATACTCAATCGCCTTTTGGATAAAACGGAATGAATTTAAATTTTTAATCTCCACTCTAGTATAAAATTTATCATCACCCTTTGGGCGAATACTTACATTAGCATCACATCTAAAACTACCTTCTTGCATATTTGCATCTGAAATATCTAAAAATCTTATAATAGAATGCAATTTCTTCAAATAAACCACTGCTTCATCAGAGCTTCTAAGTTCAGGTTCACTAACAATTTCAAGCAAAGGCGTACCTGCTCTATTTAAATCTACTTTTGAAAAATTACTCTCATGTATATTTTTTCCTGCATCTTCTTCTAAATGCGCTCTTGTGATACCTATGCGTTTATTTTCTCCATTTACATTGATAAACAATTCACCATTTTCCACTATAGGAATATCAAATTGCGAAATTTGATAAGCTTTTGGCAAATCAGGATAAAAATAATTTTTTCTATTAAAAATACTTTTTTTATTTATAGTTGCATTAACTGCTTTTCCAAATGCTATAGCTTTTTTCACTGCTTCTTGATTTAATACAGGTAAAGCACCTGGTAAAGCTAAACATGTTGGGCATACATTAGTATTTGATTTTTCTCCAAAAGAAGTCGCACATGAGCAAAAGATTTTTGTTTTTGTATTTAATTGCGCATGAACTTCAAGTCCTATAACAACTTCAAACATTAAATTTTCCTTAGAATTTTTTGTTTATTCTAGCGTTTTTTATTTCAAAAAGAGTTTAAAAAAGAATAAAAGAAGAATATTAAAAAAAGAAAAAGCAAAAAATTATTTTTTGCTTTTTAAAAATTAATGATGTTCATCAACTACAGTTGCACCTGCTAAATAAACATAAGTTAAAATCATAAAAATAAAAGATTGCAAAAATGCCATAAAAGTTAAAAGCATATAAGCAGGCAATGGCGCAACCCAAGGTACAAGAGCCAAAATAACTGCTAAGAATAAATCATCCCCCTTGATATTGCCAAATAAACGGAAAGATAAAGAAATAACTCTTGAAAAATGAGAAACCACTTCTATAGGAAACATTAAAGGTGCTAGAATTTTCACAGGTCCCATAAAATGTGCAAAATATTTAAAAAATCCTTGAGTTTTGATACCTTCAAAATGATAATATGCAAATACTATAATAGCCAAAGAAGCACTAAAATTTAAACTAGCACTAGGAGATTCAAAACCAGGGATGATTCCTATAATATTACTAAAAAATACCATAAAACCTATAGTTGCAACCAAAGGCAAGTATTTTCTAGCAGCTTCATCACTACCCATAGTATCTCTACCCATACTTAAAATACCTTCCATGTAAGCTTCAGCTAAATTCTGACTACCTCTTGGGACAATTTGCATAGATCTTGTAGCAAGTTTTGCTAAAATCAAAGAAATCACAACCACTATACCCAAATGAAAAAAGTATGCAAAAGTGTGACTAGAATCTATAAAAGAACTAAATAAAAATAAATCTTTCATTAAAAATCCTTAGCAGAATAAATATTTCAAAGCTAATATTATAAAAAAAAATTGCTTATATTTTAATGAAAATTCATTTTATTCGCACAAAAATATCCACCCAAAATCGCACCCGTAAAACCACCTCCAGGAAAAATAAAGGAATTTGCAAAATACAAATTTTCTATACTTTTACTTTTATAATGCAGTCTATTTTTAGCACCTTCTTGATCTTGAGAAAATCCATAAATTGCGCCCTCGTAAGCTTTAGTATATCTTTGTATAGTTTTTGGCGTGGCTAATTCTTGATGGATTAAGTGTGAACTTAAATTTGGAAAAATCTCATCAAGTCTTTGCACTATAGCTTTTAATACTTCTTTTTTTTTAGCTTTATAATCTTGCTTATTTAAGTCCCACTCGCTATAATTTGAACTAAAAGCTACAACACCTATGTATTTATCGCTAGCTAAGCCACTATCAACCTTAGAATAATTCACAAAAGCCATAGGTCTTTGTTTAATATCTAGTTTTAAAATATTAGTATTTTCATATGAACTATTTAAAAAATCATCTTCGAATATAAAATTACAATAATCCATATTTTCATAAATTTTAGAAATATCTTTATCATAAATAAAATAAGCACTTACCAAAGAACAAGCACGCTTTTTAGATTCTATTGCTTTGATTTCTAGGGTTAAATTCAAATCTTTAAGCAAATCTTTATATACAATTAAAGGATCGCAATTTGCGATGATATTTTGTGCATAGATGGTGTGTTTTTGATTATTTTGAATGTATTCTACTCCATAAGCTTTTTGATCTTTTATAAGTATTTTAACAACTTCAGCCTTAGCTAAAACCTGCCCTTGATTTTCTTTAACAACTTCAGCCAAAGCATCACTTAAAGCTTGTGAGCCACCTTTGATATACACCCCGCCATCATAATAATGCTTTTGAGCAATACCATGAAAACTAAAAATAAATTCTTTACTATCATGATGATAATAACTCATATTTGCATTTAAAATCTTTTTTAGCTTATCATTTTTAATATAAGCATTCAAAACATCATAAACTTTTTTATTAAACAATCTATTTTTAATAAATATCCAAGCAGTGTCAAAAGGAAACAACAATAACTCGCTTAATTTTAAATCCCAAGGAAATCTTCGGATAGCATAAGCTTGCGTTTTTATAGCTTTAAAATATTTATCAATACCTTTGCATTCTTGTGGAAATTCTTTTTTCAAAATCTCTTTTACTTTTTCTATACCATGAGGTAAAGTTAGATTATAATTTTTACTTTTAATACTCCATGCACTTGGTAAAGGTAAAATTTGAATTTTATTCTTTATGCCAAGCTTATCAAAAACCAAATGCTTCATATCAGTTTTTGCCTCACCCCAATCCATCTCATGAAGCCCCACATCAATCAAAGCACCTTTTCTTTTAAAACAAGTAGCACATCCACCAATTAAAGAATGCTGTTCTAAAACTAAAACTCTTTTCCCATTTTTAGCTAAAAAAGCGCCTGCGCTTAATCCTCCAAGACCTGAACCTATAATAATTACATCAAATTTTACATCCATTCTAAAACCTCACGCAATTCTTTAGCTACAAAACATTTTAAGCCAAGTTCCTCCATAGGTTTTACAGGCACTATGGCATTTTTAAATTTTTGCATTTTAGCTTCTTTTAAACGCACATCAAGTGAAAATACCTCTTTGATCTCACCATTTAAACTAAGCTCACCCACAAAAACACTATCTTTACTTAAAGGACGATTTTTAAAACTTGAAATAATCGCCGCAACCACCGCTAAATCTGCTGCAGTTTCACTAATTTTTACCCCACCACTTATATTAATAAAAACATCATAATGACCCAAAGGAATTTCAAGCTTTCTCTCAAGTAAAGCTATTAACATATCTAAACGATTTTTTTCATAGCCTGTTGCGCTGCGTTTTGGATAAGCACTCTCACAAACCAAGGCTTGAATTTCTAGTATTAAGGCTCTGCTTCCCTCCATCACCACACTTAAAGCGCTACCACTTACTGCCTTACCACGCGTAAAAAATCTATTAGCTATATCTTTAGCACTAATTAAACCCTTGGAAGTCATTTCAAAAATACCAACTTCTGAAATATTTCCAAAGCGATTTTTAAAACCTCTTAAAATTCTTATTTCTTTATTAGCATCACCTTCGAAATAAAGCACCACATCTACCATATGCTCTAAAATTCTAGGTCCTGCTATAGCTCCATCTTTGGTAATATGCCCTATGATAAAAGTACTAATATTATTTGCTTTAGAATAACGCATTAATTCAAACGTAATCTCTCTCACCTGAGTGATACTACCCGCAGCTGAAGTGATTTTGTTAGAATATAAGGTTTGTATAGAATCAATAATCAAAATTTCATAGTCTTTTTTAGAAAGCTCACTCAAAATATCTTCCAAGCAAAGCTCAGTAAGTAAAAATAAATTTTCACAATTTGCGCTCAAGCGATCTGCGCGTAATTTAATTTGCGATTTACTCTCTTCACCACTTACATAAAGCACTTTTTTGCCACTTTTAGCTAGATTTGAAGCAATCTTTAGCAAAAGCGTAGATTTTCCAACTCCCGGGGAACCCCCTATCAACACCAAAGAGCCCACAACAAGCCCACCACCTAAAACTAAATCAAGCTCATTATCATCAGTACTAATACGTGTAAAATTTTCTGCTATAATATCATTTATACATACAGCAGAACTTGGAGTGTTTGAAAGTGAGTTTAATTCTTTTAAGACTTTAATTTGTTCTTGCTTTAACTCAACAAAACTATCCCAAGAGCCACATTCGGGACATTTTCCTAGCCATTTACTTTGTTGATTTCCACAAGCTTGACATTCAAATAAAATGTGTTTTTTAGCCATAAATATTACCTATATTTTTAAAAAGATTATATATTTTATTTTTAAATATTATCTAGTTGTCTTTTTCGAATCTCATCTTTTAGTGGATCTAAATGTTTATTTATCTCATCTTTTGCCATTTTTATATTTGCTATTAAAATTTCAAATAAAAATATATGATCTTTCATCCAAGCTATATTCTTACCAAACCATTCTTCATTAGTCCTTGGATTAATCACATAAATTCTTGCTAAATTAAATTCAAACTGCTGTAAAAAAGGTCTTATAAATTCATATAAAAAGGTTTTACAATACTCATCAAGCTTAGTTTTATAAAAATCTAAATTTTTCATACTTTGGATAATCAAACTCTTCTTATCTTCAAATACCTCCAAAGATTGAATTTTATTTTCTATTTGAATTAAATTTTTAAAATAAAACTCAAATTCTTTAATAAACCCATCGCAAAATTCTAAATTATCATTAACTACTTTATAGCTTTTTAATAATAATTCATTTTGAATATTTTCATCCAATGATAATGGTTTTTCAAAAGGCTTTGTTAGGTTTTCATCTAAAAATTCTTCGCAACACTCTTTAAATGGTTTCTCTATAGTGCCTTCTATCCTGGCTCCACCTTCTGTTGCATTATAAAATTTAAAACCTTTTTTATTGGCTATATAATTTTGTATAGCAAGTCTGAATGTATTCCACATATTATGAGTGTAAACCTCACCTTTTCCACCATAAGCTACACATAATTTTCTTTCTGTATTACTTTCATAACGCGCACCATAAATATAATCTTTAGGATGTGAACTACCATCTTCACCATAAGCTAAATCTTGACCTATAAAAATAATATTTTCATGATTAAAATCACACGCTAATTGTAAAGCATTATAAGCTACCGTTCCACCTGATGGAGATTTTCCAAAATCAAACAAATTAATTTCATTAAAAAAGATAGTAGGGTATGGAATTAGCAAAAAATTTCTATTAGTTTTTACTAAACATTCGATCGATAAGGGATGTACTAAAGACAACAAAACAAATACAATATCTTTATCTATATTTTCATAATTTTTTTCTATTAATTTTGAAGTTACTTCTGTTCTTTCACTCATTAAAACATAATCAGGCTTGATATTGTTTTTTGCCAAAATGGAATATGCACTGTCTACGCAAAAAATACTAAATTTATCTTGATATTGTTTTAGTAAAGGAAGCTGCTTGTTTAAAGATGGCCCAGTAGAAACTATAATGGCTGATTTAACTTTTTTATTTTGCTTAAGCCATAAATTTTTCAAGGGAGGATTTTTTATCATATTTGGTAAATTATAAATATATTGCACCAAACCTTGTAAAGAATCTTTAATATCATTACCTTGATGCAAAACAATAATTTTTAAAATTTCTGAAATTTTTTTGTTTAATTTAAGAATGTTATTTTCAAATTTTTCATAGTACTCATTATGTATGTGTATATCATATATTCTTAAAAAATTGTAAAAAGGTTTCATATAGAGTAAATACTCTAAATCTTGATTTGAAATTTCACTATTTAAAATAATTATTTTTCGCTCTTTTAATTCATTCGAAAAATCTAAAACACTAAACACACTATATAACAATTCTAAATCATCTTCAAAAACAACTATATGCTTTAAATTTGGATTATTTAGCAAGCATTTATACAAAACACCACTACCAAAGCCATAAAAATATAAAACAGGATATAGTAGATATTTATTTTGATATAAAATAATGGTTTCTTCTAAATATTTTTTTGGGTTTTTATATAAATATTCTCCATTTTGATTTATCCAATTTAGTTGATCTGCCCCCCCTATTATCTACCATCCAAACACTATTATGTTTTTGCTTTAATTTTTCTACTAAACAAGGATTATTTAATGCAGACAAATTTTTTAATAGCACGTTCATTTAAAAATAGGCTCCAATATAGCGTCCAAATAATCTTTAACGCTAAACTCGCACAAATCTTGCATTTTCTCCCCTACTCCTACATATAAAATAGGAAGCTCAAGCTCTCTTGCTATACTAAACAACGCTCCACCTTTAGCCGTTCCATCAAGCTTGGTAATCACCACTCCATCAAGTTTTACTAAATCATTAAAAGCTTTTGCCTGCAAAATTCCTGCTACACCTTGAGTGCCATCAAGCACAAGGATTTTTCTATGAGGAGCTCCTTGCATAGCTTTATCACTTATGCGGACAATTTTTTCAAGCTCATTAGCAAGATTTTTTTGATTTTGCAAGCGTCCTGCTGTATCTAAAATAACTCTATCATAGTTTTTTGCCAAAGCTTTAGAAATAGCATCATAAGCAACTGCCGAAGGATCGTGTCCTTGTGAAGTAGCTATGATATCTATATTTAATTTTTGTGCCCATAATTTTAGCTGCTCTATAGCTCCTGCTCTAAAAGTATCACAAGCTCCTAGTATAACTTTTTTGCCATTTTCTTTATGCAAATGCGCCATTTTAGCAATACTTGTAGTCTTACCCACTCCATTTACGCCTAAAATCAAATCCACAAAAGGTTTAGCATTAGCAAGTTCTGGTTTATCATAAATAAAATAAGTCCCCATGACACGCTCTAAATCAGCTTTTTTAACCTCATCATTTGGAGGAAGATAATAAATAATTTCTTCTACTATTTCATACGCCACATCAGCTTCTAAAAGCATTTCCTCAAGTAAATCTTTAGTAATGATTTTATTTGAAGCCTTAACTAAATGAATACTTTCTAAGGTTTTTTTTAAACCATTTTTTAGGAATCCAAACATCACATTATCGCTTTTTGTATATCTATATCTAACATTTCCTCAGGGATTATCCCTAAATACTCTTTAATCTTTTCACCTTTTGTATTAAACAACACCATTGTTGGGACAGAACTAATATTTAAAACTTTAGAAAAAGCAAAATTACTCTCTCCTATAGCTACTGAAAATTTCATTTTTTCATCTTCTATAAAAGTTAATATTTCTTGCTCTTTATTCTCTTCTAAAAAAAGCACTATTACTTCAAACCTATCTTGATATTTTTTATTTAAATTATTTAAATGTGGAATTTGAGCTTTACAAGGTGCGCACCAAGTCGTAAAAAAAACAAACAACTTAGCTTTAGCCGTATCATCAAAATTAAATGCTTGCTCATAGTATTTCACATACATTTTTCTTTCATCTAAAAATTTTAATGTAAAATCAGTATTTTCACTTTGAGTCAAACTTGCATTGTCTGTATTTTCAGTGCTAGATTTTTCTTTATCACTAGAGCATGAAGCAAAAAATACCACAATAAAAATTACTAAAAAAAATTTAATTTTCAAGTCTTATCCTTATGATTTTTTAAGCTTAAAAGTATAACATAAAAAGTTAAAAACTTTAAGGAAAGCCTTGATAAAAAACAATTTTAGAATAAAACAAAAATCCAAAATGCATTTAAAATTAAAATATCAATACAAAAGAGATTTTACTGTATTTTTAGAAGTAAAAAAAATTCTACAAAAGCATAAAACCTGCAAAAATATACTTCTTTACATCCCTTTAAAATATGAAATCAATCTTTATAAATTCAGGCATCTTTTAGCAAAAAAATATCAAATTTTCGTTCCATTTATGCAAGATAAAAGTTTAAAGGTAGTAAAATTAAGATTAGCTCTTGAAAAAAAGAGTTTTGGGGTATATGAACCAAAGGATTCTTTTTTGCAAACTCGCATTGATGTTGCGATTATCCCTGTTATAGGAGTAGATGCAAAATTAGGAAGAGTTGGTCATGGTCAGGGTTTTTACGATAGGTTTTTTAAAAGCATTTCTTATAAAAAACCTTTGGTTATTTTTACACAGATGATAGATGCAAAATCTGATCAATTTTTTAGCCAAGATCATGATATAAAAGGAAATTTTTATATAAACCCTTATAAAAAATATTTTAGGAAAGTTAAAAACAATGATAGAAATATTAGTCGCGTTAATAGCCGTTTTTATAGGCGGAGGGATTGGATATATAGTCGCCAAAAAGATTAATGATGCAAATTTCAATATCTTTTTAGAGCAAGCAAAAGCAAAAGCAAAAGCCATTGAATATGAAGCTGAGCTAACACTTAAAGATGCTAAAAATTCAGTTGCTGAGGCTGAATTTGCAGCAAAGAAAAAATTTGATGAAAAAATTCAAAAACTACAAAAAGAGCATTCTATTAAACTAGAAGAGCTTAACAAAAAAGAACAAAACCTTCATTATCAAGAAAAACTTCATGAAGAAAACAAAAACAAATTAGCAAAAGAACAACAAGCTATAAAAGCTTTACATGAAGAAAATGAAAATTTAAAACAAAGCTACGAAATAAAGTTAAATGATGTTTTAAAAATTCTTGAACATTCAGCTGGTCTCACACAAGAAGAGGCAAAAAGTATAGTCTTGCAAAAAGTAGAAGAAACCTCAAGAGCTGAAATTGCTCATATTGTCAGAAAATACGAAGAAGAAGCTAGAAATGAAGCCAAAAGAAAGGCTAATTTTATCTTAGCACAAGCTACTTCAAGATTTGCAGGAGAATTCGCTGCTGAAAGGTTGATCAATGTAGTAAATATCAAAAATGATGAGTTAAAAGGACGCATTATAGGTAAAGAAGGGAGAAATGTTAAAACCTTAGAAATGGTTTTGGGTGTTGATATTATCATCGATGACACACCAGGAGCGATCATTGTAAGTTGTTTTAATCTTTATAGACGCGCCATTGCTACAAAGGTGATTGAACTTTTAGTTGAAGACGGTAGAATACAACCTGCAAAAATAGAAGAAATTCATGAAAAAGTTTGCAAAGAATTTGAAGATAATATCTTAGAAGAAGGTCAAACTATAGTAATGGATTTAGGACTTAATAATATCCATCCTGAAATTGTTAAATTAATAGGAAAATTAAGATATAGAGCAAGTTATGGACAAAATGCTCTAGCACACTCTTTGGAAGTAGCGCATTTAGCTGGAATCATAGCAGCTGAGTGTGGTGGCGATGAAAAACTAGCAAGAAGAGCTGGAATTTTACACGATATAGGCAAAGCATTAACCCATGAATTTGAAGGCTCACATGTGGATTTAGGAGCTGAACTTTGTAAAAGATATAAAGAACACCCTGTGGTTATCAATGCTATTTATGCCCACCATGGACACGAAGAAGCAACTAGTATAGAATCAGCTGCAGTTTGCACAGCCGACACATTAAGTGCTGCACGTCCTGGCGCAAGACGTGAAGTGCTTGAAGCATTCTTAAAAAGAGTGAGTGAGCTTGAAGATATAGCAAAAAGCAAAGAAGGAGTTAAAAAAGCTTATGCAATTAATGCTGGTAGGGAGATTAGAGTTATTGTTAATGCAAAATTAGTCAATGATGATGAATCTGTGCTTTTAGCTAAAGAAATAGCTGAAGAAATTCAAGAAAAAGTTCAATACCCTGGTGAAATAAAAGTCAATGTTATCAGAGAGCTTAGAGCTATTGATTTTGCAAGGTAAGGTTTTTCATGCAAGAAATGATAGATAATCTAAGCACTTATGGCTATTTGATTTTATTTTTTTATTCTTTTGGTGGTGGTATGGTTGCTATACTTGCTGCAGGAGTGCTTTGTGCAAGTTCTACTAAGCTTGATTTACATTTGTGTATATTTTTAGCCTTTTTGGCTAATACCATAGGCTCAACTTTATTATTTATCCTAGGAAAATACTACAAAAAAGACATAATGCCTTATTTTAAAAATCATAGAAGAAAAATTGCTCTTGCTATGATGAAAATCAAAAAATACGGTGATTTGCTTTTAGTGGTGCAGAAATTTATTTACGGAGTAAAAACTATCATTCCTATAGCAGCAGGTCTTTGCAAATTTAGCCTTTTAAGATTTGTTATTATTAATACCTTAGCTAGTTTGATTTGGGCTGTTGTTTTAGGTTATGCTGGTTTTATTTTTGGGAATACCCTAAAAGAAGCCTTTGAGGTATTTGCCAACTATCCCTACATAGCTCCTGCTTTTATAATCACTTTAATTTTTATTATATGGTTATATCTATCACGTTTTTCTAAGAAAAAATGACTTTAAAAATCTCTATAAAAGAAACTTATAGAGATTTTTTTATTTTATTATTATGCTTTTTTACTATTTTTAGTTTAAATCTTATCTATGAGTATAAAAAATATCAAAATTTTAAACTTACTAAGCATTTATTGCTAAAAGACAATATCGTTTTATCTTCTTATGAAAAAACTAATAAAAAAGATAAAAAATATCAAGTTTTAAAACTTAAAAATTCTGATTTTGTTTTTTACACTACTAGTTTTAAATATCTAAATTTAAACAAAAATGATGTAGTAAATCTTAGAATTATTACTAAAAATATTAGCTTTAAAGATTATCTTAGTAAAAGTTTTTATGCGCCAAGTTATGACTTTAATAAAACCAAAACACAAAAAGAAAATATCTTAATAAAGTATTTTTTAAATCAACATCAAAACGAAAAAATCAAAGAGTTTTATGGGGCTTTATTTTTTGCCAAAAATATATCAAGCGAACTTAGAAATGATGTGAATTTTTACAATATTGCACATTTAATCGCTATTAGTGGGTATCATTTGGGCTTGTTATTTAGCTTTTGCTTTTTGATTTTTGCTCCTTTGTATGCTTTTTTTCACAAACGATATTTTCCTTATAGAAGTTTAAAACTTGATGTTAGTATTTTTGCTTTTTTGCTTTTGCTTTTATATATATTTTTAATAGACTTTAGCCCTTCTTACACAAGAGCTTTACTAATGAGTCTTTTCGCTTTTTATTTATTTAGTAAAAATATCAAAATTTTAAGTTTTAAATTTTTATTTTTAAGTATAGTATTTTGTATTGGCATTTTTCCAAAACTTCTTTTTAGTGTTGGATTTTTATTTTCTATTTTGGGAGTTTTTTATATTTATTTATATCTTCATCACTTCAAAGATCAATTTTCAAATTTCACTCACATTTTTTTACTAAATATTTGGACCTTTTTAGCAATGATTACTCCTGTATTATACTTTTTTCCTCTACTTAGCTTTCAGCAATTTTTAGCCATACCTTTAAGTTTAGCCTTTATAATATTTTATCCTTTGGTTTTAATCTTGCATATTTTTTCTTATGGAAATTTATTAGATTTATACTTAATGCATTTTTTTGAGTTTAAAATGCATGCGATTAATCTATCAATACCTTTTGTGTTTTATTTTATTTATTTAATTTTATCTTTAATCGCTATATTTAATAAATATTTAGCTCTTTTTATAGTTTCTCTTGGGTTTATTCCCTTTGTTTTCTTGATTTAAAAACAAATATGTTTTTAAGCCTAAAAGATAAATAATCCAAGAAATATAAATCCACAAAAAGAAAAATAAAATCACCGAGAAAGAACCATACACATTTAAATAAGTCTTATTATACACCGCATAATAAACAAACACCATTTTAGAAATATACCAAATCACAGAAGCACCAAAAGAGCTAACAAGCAAAGCTTTTAAATCCCCTTTCTTGCTAACCGAACTTGAATAAGATACAAAAAATAAAGCCCAGATAATCACATAAGGCAATACCTCAAAAAAATTCAAAGCAATATTAAATTCATCTAAAGTTTGTTGTATAAAACCTGAGATATAAAAACTCACTCCAAGCCCAAGTGGAGTTAAAGTTGCCAAAGTCCAATAAGAACTAATACTATGCCAAAGACTTTTTGAATCTTCCTCTAAAAGCTTATTAATCACATAATCATAACCTGAAAAAAACGCCAACGATGTCAATGCCATAGCCAAAAGCCCGATCAGCCCTAAGTTGACACTGTTTTTTAAAAAAGTGTTGATGTATTGTGTAATCAAATCTTGCTGTGTTGGAATCAAAAAAGTGAAAATTAAATTTTTAATTTTTTCTTGATAAATTTCAAAACTCGGAATTTGCGTAAAAACCCAAAAGCATAAAAATAAAAGTGGTATTAACGACAAAATCGTATAAAAACTTAAAGCTGCTGCATAATTTAAAATTTCTTTATCTCTTAAAGCTAAAAGAATTTTAAATAAGTTTTTAAAATTCATCAAAGTCCCATTTTAAAAGGGTTGAGTATATTATTTGGATCAAATGCTTTTTTGATATTTCTCATTAGCTCCATTTCAGCTTCATTAAAAGCTAGCTTCATAAAAGGAGCTTTTGAAATTCCTATGCCATGCTCTCCACTTAAAGTCCCACCCAAAGAAACCGTAAGCTTAAAAACTTCCTCCACAGCTTCATAGCCTTTTTTAACTAATTCAGGATTGTTTTTATCACTTACCATAACATTTGTATGCACATTTCCATCACCAGTATGCCCAAAACAAGGAATTTTAAAACCATATTTTTTAGAAATTTCGCTTATGCCTTTTAAAAGCTCTGGTAGCTTTGAACGCGGCACTGTAATATCTTCATTAAGTTTTAAATTGCCATACATTGCTATACTTTGAGAACAGTTTCTTCTAGCAAACCAAATATCAGCTGCTTCTTGCTCATTTTTTGCTATTTTAAATTCTCTTACACCTGATTCATAAAAACTTTCTTGTAGGATTTTAAGATCTGCTTCTATGGCTTCTTCCACATTACCATCTACATCAGCAATCAAAATCGCACCCGCATCCATTGGCAAGCCTTTTTGAAATTTTTGCTCTAATGCTTGTATGCTAAGTTGATCTAAAAATTCCATAGAAACAGGCGTAACACCTTTAGCTAAGGTTTTATAAACCGCATTCATAGCTTCATCAATGCTATTAAAAATTCCCATTGCGGTTTTTTTAAATTTTGGCAAAGCGACTAACTTTAAAGTAATCTCACTAAGTACAGCCAAAGAACCTTCACTTGCGATTAAAATTCCAGCAAGATTATATCCTGCCACATCTTTTATGGTTTTTTTACCCGCTCTAATAATTTCCCCATTAGGTAAAACCGCCCTTAAAGCCATCACATAATCTTTGGTGATACCATACTTAGCAGCCCTCATACCACCTGCATTTTCACTTACATTTCCCCCTAAAGAAGAATATTCCATGCTCGCAGGATCAGGTGGATAAAATAAACCATACTCTTTTATCTTTTCTTGCAAAACCATATTAATCACACCAGGTTGCACTACTGCGACTAAATTTTCAAGATCAATTTCTAAAATTTTATTCATATGCTTTTCAAAACTTAGCACTACTCCGCCATTAATAGCCAAACTTCCACCCGTAAAACCACTACCCGAGCCTCTAGGGATCACTATGATTTTATTTTTATTGCAATATTTTAAAATTTGACTAATATCATTTTCGTCTCTTGGAAAAAGTACCCCATCGGGCAAATAATGCTTTTTGGTAGCATCATAACTATACGCTCTTTTATGAATAGGATCAAAGTGTGCGTTTTCAACCCCTAAAAGATTTTGAAAAAATTTTTGGTGAATTTCTTGCATTATTTTTCTCTAGTTAAGCTAATTAATTTTTCATAATATACATAATAATTTCCAATTGCCTCATCGTTTAAACTAAAAATATCACTTTTATAGCCTGTGATTCTTGAGTAAAATGGTATCTGTAAACTTTTTGCTGATGGAATGCTAATTTCTTCAATCTTGCCAAAATCTTGACAATCGATCACTTCAGCTCTTTTTTCCAAAGCCACTACCAAAAGTCCTACTGCATTTTTAGAACAAAAAGATCTAAAATCTGATCTTCTTGGTGTTTGACGGTATTCTTGTATCATATGCGCACCAAATAAATCAGGGTGTAAAAAATAAATTCCATTTAATTTTTGTGCTATAAAATCATACACACTTTTATCAGGAGCTATAATCAAAGCTCTATCGTATAAATAATTTAAAACTATTTTATCGCCTACTTGCGGCAATACACTTGGTAAGGGCATAGCATCTTGAGCTAGCATATCAAAAACTTTAAACTGTAATTTAACTAAGCCATTTTCACGCCCAATCACACCCACTCTTGCAATGATAGATTTTTGCGTATCAATCTCATGCACCACAATACCGCTTGAATATAATAAAATTCTAGGATCATCTTTTATATAGCCGTAAATATCATCAACTTTTTCAAGTTTTGTTTGTATCAAATCAAAATTTTTAGCTTGCAAAAATGCTAAAAAACAACAAAGCAATAAAATAATTCTTGACAATTTATACTCCTTAAAAATGTCTAAAAATTAAATTATATTGTTTTTTCCTTACAAAATTGTAAGAAAAATTAAGTAAAATACAAATTTATGTTTAAATTTTAGAAGGCTTAAAATATCATGAAAAAAATTTTCATAACTTTACTTATTTCAATGAAGCTTTTTGCTATTTCAAGCATTGAAGAACTTTCTTGGGAAAATGGCAAAACTTTACTTGACTTTTTACAAGATCATACTATACCACTCAATTTATATTATAATCTTGATGCTGAAGACAAAGAGCTAAGCGCAGAAATTGCAAGTGGTATTAAATACCAAATGCTAAAAGATGAACAAGGCGAGCTTGAGCAAGTTTTAATCCCTATTAGTGATGATTTACAAATTCACATTTATAAAAATACGGATAATAAATTCGTATTAAGTTTCACGCCCATTTCTTACACTAAAGAAAAAAGAATCATTCGCGTAGCTATTAACAACTCAGCTTATCAGGATGTTTATGATGAAAGCGGTAGCGTAACCTTAGCAAGAGCCATGGTAAGAGCTTTTAAAAATACCGTTAATTTTAAGAATGTTAGAAAAGGCGATAGTGTTGTTTTGATTTATGAGCAAAAAAGAAGACTAGGAAGACTTTTTGGTGATATCAACATCCACGCAGCTTTAGCTAACATCAGAGGCAAAGAGTATTCTGTATTTTTATATAAAGATTCCTATTATAATGCCCAAGGAAAAGAACTTGAAAATTTCTTTTTAACTAAACCTGTTAAATATACAAGAATTTCAGATCGCTTCACTAGAGCAAGATATCACCCTATACTAAAACGCTATAGAGCACACTTAGGCATTGACTATGCTGCTCCAACAGGCACTCCGGTTAAAAGCGCGGGAGATGGGGTTGTAAGTTTTGTTGGAACCAAAGGTGGTTATGGTAAGGTTGTACAGGTAAAACATATATCAGGCTATATGACCCTATATGCTCATCTTAGCCGTTTTGCAAAAATCAAGCGTGGTCAAAAAGTTAAACAAGGCCAAATAATTGCTTATGTAGGCTCTACTGGTATGAGTACTGGCCCACATTTGCATTTTGGACTTTATCTCAATAATAAAGCAATCAATCCTGAAACCATAGTTAAAATTCCAAAATCAAGCCTAAGTGGAAAAAACAAAGAAGAATTTTTAAAAATGGTAAAAGAATATGAAAACCGTTTGCAAAGTGTAGATGAAAACTATCAAAATCCACCAAAAGAACAAAATATAGAAAATTCTATGGAGCTTTGAGATGATAAATGATTTTTTAGAAGCGCAAGAACTTTTAAAAAATATTTCTAAAGATCAAAGTACCCATAAAACCAATGAAGCTCTAAAGACTATCAAAAGATATGATGAAGAACTTTATCTTCAAACCCTTAAATCTTTTGACACCCAAACACTTGCAAATGTAGCTACTATAACGCCTGAACATATATTAGAGGATATTTTAGAACACTTAAGCATTATAAAGATTGCTAAGGCAGTTGAAGAACTTGAAAGTGATGATGCGACTGACTTAATTAAGCGTTTTGAAGAGCTAAATCCACAAAAAACTTTAGCTATTTTAAACCGCTTAAGCTCTGAAAATAAGGAAGAAATTCTACGTCTTAAAAATTACGATGAAAATACCGCAGGTGCTTATATGCAAACAGAAATTTTTACCGCTTCTATTGATGAAAGTATAGAAAAAGCGATAAAAAGATATAGAATTTTAAAGCACTCAGGCCGGGTAGATCAAATTTTTCAAGTTTACATCATAGATGGCTATGGAAAACTTTGCAATGCAATCAACTTAAGCGATCTTTTACTTTGGGATTTTAAACTAAGTTTTGCAGATATCATTAAAAATAATGACGAAAAGTACAAAAGCTACAGTATTAAAGATCATGAAGATATACAAAAAGCTATTGATTTGGTAGAAGATTATGATTTGAGTGTTTTAGCGGTTGTAAATGATAATGGAGTGCTTTTAGGTAGAATTACCTATGATGATATCCATGATTTGATCCAAGAAAATGCAACAGAACAAATTTACAATCTAGCTGGAGTTGATGAAGATGCTGAAGAAGAAAGCGCTTTTAAAGCAGCCAAAGCAAGAGCATTTTGGCTAATGATTAATCTTACTACCTCATTAATCTCAGCTAATATTATTAGTCTTTTTTCAGGTGAAATAGAACAGCTTGTAGCCCTAGCAGTACTTATGCCTATCGTAGCTTCTATGGGAGGTAACACAGGCTCGCAAGCTTTAGCAGTAACCGTTAGAAAACTCTCACTCAATGAAGTAGAATTTAAAGACGCTAAAAAAGTCATCTTAAGAGAAAGCGGAATTTCTCTGCTAAATGGTTTAGTATTTGCAAGTATTATGAGTATCATAGCTTTTGTATGGTTTAAAACTGCTCTTTTAGGACTTGTGATAGCTTTATCTATGTTAATTAATCTTGCTTTAGCTGGTTTTGTAGGATCTTTTGTACCATTAACATTGAAAAAATTTAAAATCGATCCTGCAGTAGGTTCAAGTGTAGTGATCACAGCTATCACAGATGGATTAGGATTTTTTAGCTTTTTGCTTTTGGCAAAAATGATTTTATTATAAAAAAAAGGGGAATTATGTCAAGTATTAAATACAAAGATCAAAACATAGAACTTGCAGGAGTTGAACTAGAAGTTGGCGATAATGCTCCAAGAGTAACTCTAAGAACCAAAAACCTAGCTCCAGTAGAAATAGCACCACCTGGTAAAACTCAAATTTTATTAACCTTTCCTAGCTTAGACACTCAAGTATGCTCTAAACAAGCAAAAGAAACCAACAAAAGATTAACTTCTATGAAAAATATTGAAGTTATTATTATTAGTATGGATCTACCTTTTGCTATGGATCGTTTTTGTGCTACTGAAGGGATTGATAACATTACAACCGCAAGTGATTTTGCCTTTAAAGATTTTGGTACTAATTATGGAGTGTTAATAAATAATAGTATATTTGCAGGATTAGCAAGAGCAGCTTTTGTAGTCAAAGATAGAAAAATAGTATATAAACAACTCGTAGAAGAATTAATGGGGAAAATCGATTTTAAAGATTTAGAACTTTTTATGCATAGAAATTATGGTTATCCTTTGAATTAACCTTCAAAGTTTGTAACCATAAAATCTTCTTTTGGAGCTTCAATAAAGCACGATTTTTCTTTTAAAAAAAGCAAATCCACGTGTCCCACAGGGCCATTTCTATTTTTACCTATAATAAGCTCAGCTTTTTCTTGCACAGGGTTTGACATAAATTTCCTCTCATAAGTCTTGCCTTCATTTTTGGCTTTATTTTCTCTTTCTTTTTCTTCTTGCTCTCTATAAACCTCATCTCTATATACAAATAAAATCGTGTCTGCATCTTGCTCGATAGCACCACTTTCTCTCAGATCGCTAAGCATAGGACGCTTGTTAGCTCTACTTTCTAATGAACGATTTAATTGCGAAAGCGCAACCACTGGCATATTTAATTCTCTTGCTAAAAGTTTCAAACCTCTTGAAATTTCACTCACTTGTAAATGTCTATCATTGAAAGCTGAATTACTCATCATAAGACCGATATAATCAACTACGCAAAGCTCAATATTTTCATCTTGAGCTTTAATTTTGCGTAAAATCGAACGAATATCTGCTATGCTAGCATAGCCGCTATCGTAAATATAAAGATTTTTTTGCGCATATTCATTACAAGCATCACCCACCCTACTCCACTCATCATCGTTTAAATCTGCAATGAGAATTTTTTGCAAAGGAATGGAAGTTTTTGCACTGATTAATCTTTGCATGATTTGCGTAGCAGGCATTTCTAGTGAAAACATCACAACACCTTTATTTTGCCTTAACGTTTTTTCTATAAAATTTAAACAAATTGTAGTTTTTCCCATACCTGGACGTGCTGCGATGATTACAAGATCGCCGGGTTTAAAGCCTTTTGTCATTTTATTAAGCTCACTAAAGCCTGTATCAAGTCCTAGAATATCTTTATTTTCAGCCTCTTTTTGCTTTTTAAACTCATCCATAAGTTCAGACATAACCATAGTCATATCTTTAATATTATTGCTATTTACACGGTTAGTAAGATTGAAAATTTCTTTGCCTATTTCATCTGAAATTTGAGAAATACTTTTATCTTCATTTACCCTTGAAGGTATAGTATAAGCAAAATTTAAAAGCTGACGCCTAATGGATTTTTCTCTTAATTCATATGCGTATTTACTCACATCTGCTATGGAAGTAGTGGCTAAAACTTCAGCTAAAATCTGCTCATCTATTTTTTTATGTTTTCTTATAAAACTTGCACTTATTGGCTCACCTGCATTCACACAAGCTAAAATCGCTTTGTAAATATCTTGATGAGCTTTGAGTGAAAAATCATTAACTTCAATATCAGAAGAAATACTAAAAAAAGAATCTTCACTATATATACAAGAACTCAAAATCGCCCTTTCAAGATCTAAATCAAAATGTTCATTATTTTGACTCATACATACTCCTAATTATAAATTTGCGAATAAATCAGTTGATAAATACCTCTCGGCTGTATCATTTAGCATAGTCAAGACTTTTTTGTCAGGATTTTCTAAGGCAATTTTTCTAGCCATAAAAACATTTGCCCCACTTGAAATTCCTGCCATGATACCATTTTTACCTAGCTCTAAGGCTGTATTTATAGCATCTTCATTGCTTACACAAACTATCTCATCTATGATTTTTTGATTTAAAATTTTAGGGATAAAATTAGCTCCTATACCTTGAATTTTATGACTTGCAGCTTTGTTTTGACTTAAAAGTGGAGAAGCTGCAGGCTCTAAAGCAATGATTTTGATATTAGGATTGTGTTTTTTTAAAATTTCTCCTACCCCACTAATAGTCCCACCCGTACCAAAACCTGCCAAAAAAATATCAAGATCAGGTAAAGTTTTTAAAATTTCCAAAGCTGTGTTTTTTCTGTGAGCATTTTTATTGTTAATATTTTCAAATTGGCTTATCATAAATGAATTTGGAATTTCACTCAAAAGCTCATTGACTCTATCAAGTGCTCCTTGCATACCTTTGCTTGCTTGAGTAAGCTCTAGTTTTGCACCAAAAAAACTCATCATTTTTCTACGCTCAATACTCATAGACTCAGGCATTGCGATGACTAATTTTAATTTCAAACTTGCACAAATCATTGCCAAAGCTATGCCTGTATTTCCACTTGTGGCTTCTATAATCGTTGTTTCTTTGTTAATCTTACCTTCTTCTAAAGCTTGTTTTATCATCTCTAAAGCTGCTCTATCTTTTATAGAATGGCTTGGGTTAAAATACTCACATTTAGCATAAAGATTTGGAGCAAATTCTTTTAAAGAGATAATCGGGGTATTACCTATACAATCTAAGATATTATTATAAACTGACATTGGTCTTCCTTTAATATTTTTAAAAACAATATCAAAAGAAAATTAATGCATAATCTATGAAGAAAAACGCAAAAGCTAAAAAACTTTTGCGTAAGAATTATTTTTTAGCTTTTTTAGCAGTTTTAGCAGCAGCAACTGCGTCTTTAAGGTTTTTACCTACTTTAAATTTAGCAACTTTAGTAGCAGGTACTTTGATAGTAGCACCAGTGCTTGGCACTCTAGCTTCTCTAGCAGCTCTTTCAGCTACAGAAAATGTACCAAAACCGATAAAGCTAATGCTATCACCTTTAGCTAACACATCAGTAATAGTAGCAATTACTGCATCAGTAGCTGCAGTTGCATCTTTTTTAGTTAGCCCAGCAGTTTGAGCAACTTGAGAAATAAAATCTGCTTTAGTCATAAAAAGCTCCTTGATTAAAAATGATTGTTAAGTTTAACACATTTATCAAGCTTTTGCAAGAGTTTAAGCCCAAATCATAAGGAAAAATACACTAAAAAAATGCTTTTGCTAAATTTATTACCACTTCGGGTTTTAATTCTTTCATACATTTGTGGTGTTTTAAAGGGCAAACTTTTTGCATGCAAGGCATACAAACTAGATCAAGATGAGCTATCTTAGCGTTTTCTTGCCAAGGTGAGGTTTGACTGAATTTGGTTGATCCAAAAATAGCTACTGTTTTCACCCCATAAACTGCACCTATATGCATAGGACCGCTGTCGTTTGTGATGAGCAAATCAAGCATAGAAATGTTTTTACATAAAGTATAAATGCTGGTTTTACCACAAAGATTTTTTGCCTTTATACCTGCTTTTGAAAGTAAATGTTCAATTTCATTACAAATTTCTCTCTCTCTTTCTATCCCAAAGATTAAAATTTGATGGGTGAAGCTAAATTCTTTTGCAACTTGGGCAAAATAGCTTGCTTCCCATCTTTTAGCACTTCCAAAATGTGCGCCTGCATTTACACCTAAAATTTTTCGAGTTGACTTTGCTTTTATAGGGAGTTTTAAAACATTTGAAGTGGCTTTAAAATTCAAAGCTTTTTCTGTGAAATTTAAGTACTTTGAGACTTGATGCTCTTCTTTTAGAATATTTTTATCAAAATAAAATCTTTTTTTTGCTTTGATTAGACTTAAAATAATCTTGCTTGAAAATGCCGAGCGAAATGAAAAAGCTAGATCAAATTTGCCAAGGTTTTTTCTAGCTTTTAAAATTTGTCTATATCTTTGCTTTTTATTTTCTACTAAGACTTGAGCATTTTCAAAGCGTTTAAAAAGCTCTGTGCTCACAAAAGAACCATAAAAAGTAAATTTAGCTTGGGGATATTTTTCTTTTATAGCATAAATAGCTGCACTAGCCATCACTGCATCACCAAGCCAAGTAGGAAGGTTGATAAAAATATTCATGATTTTCCTTAAAATAAAAGCTATAATTATATCAAAAATAAAGAGCTAAAATGAGTCAAATTTCTATCATACTGCCAACTTATAATGTAGAAAAGTATATAGCTAGAGCATTAGAAAGTTGTATTAACCAAACTTTTAAAGACATAGAAATCATTGTAGTAGATGACCTTGGTAATGATAGAAGTATAGATATAGCTAAAGAATATGCTAGTAAAGATGATAGAATAAAAATCATACACAATGAAGAGAATTTAGGAACTTTTGCTAGTAGAAATATAGGTGTGTTAAATGCAAAATCAGATTTTATCATGTTTTTAGATCCTGATGATTATCTAGAGCTTAATGCTTGCGAGCTTGGGCTTGAAAAAATACAAAATATCGATATGGTAGTATTTGATGCATATGTGCATAGGGTGAAATTTAAAAAATTTTATAGATTTAAGCAAGATGAGCTTTTTAATAAAGATGAATTTTTGGAATTTTTACTTAGGCAAAAACATTTTTGCTGGAGTGTTTGGGCAAAAGTATATAGAAAAAATTTGATTTTAAAAAGCTTTGAATATATTGATTTCAAAGAAAGACTTTGTTATGGGGAGGATGTGCTTTTTAACTATATAAATTTTATGCTAAGTGAAAGTTTTTTTATATCAAAAGAATGCATATACCGCTATGAATTTAATGAAAATGGTAGATATGAAAACAAAAATAAAGAAATTTTATGGCAAAATTATAAAGATAAAAAAAGAAGTTTTGAGCTTATAAAAAAGCTCTCATATAATTATAAAAAATTTAATGAAAAATTACTTGAAATTTTTGAAATGGATTTAATAAATTTAAAAAATAGATTATAAAATATCAAAAATTAACATTTCTTAAAGTTCTTTGCTCGATTTTTTCTACTAAATTTAGAAAACCTTTTTCTATAAGCTCATCTTTAGTTGTAACTACACTTCTTTGTAAAACTTCTTTTTGAGAATCTATATGAGCTATGATTAATTTTATCCAATCTAGATGTTCTTTTATCCAAAGCATTGATTTATTGTAGCTATCTTCTTGTGTTTTTGGATTTAACACATAAATTCTTGCTAAATTTAATTCAAATTGTCTGATTAAAGGTCCATTCAACAAACCACAGCGATATATGCTAGTTTTAATTGCATCAATTTGTTTTAATATGAATTCAAACATATGTATAGAATTTTGAATATCTAAATTATCAATATGTAATAAATTTTTATTTATAGATATATTTCTTTCGCATAATTCTTTTTTTAAATTTTCATATTGTCTAATGCTTTTTATAATTTTGAAATATGCTTTTAATAATAATTCATTTTGTTTATTTAAATTTAAATTTTCAAGTTTTATAAAAGGCTTATTCAAATCTTTTTTTAATAATTTTTCACATACTTGCTTAAAAGGCTCTTCAATGGTTCCATTTATTCTTGCTCCACCCTCAGTACAGTTATAAATTTTTATATTCATCTTATTAAAGGTAAGAATATCATTTTCAAGTATTTTTTTAAAAAAAATCCATGTTTTATGTGTTTTAACATAGCCTATTCCACCATACCCTAACACATCTATATGTTCATAGGTATCAGTTTCGAAAGTTGATGAATTTTGATAATCTTTTGGATGGGATTCTCCTATATCATTATAGGCTAAATCTTGCCCAATAAATATTATATTGCTATGTTTTAAATGAACTGATAAATAACAGGCCATATGAGCAACACTCCATCCCATGTTAAAATACCCAAAATCATTTAAAGAGCAATATTTAAAAAAATATTCTGGAGTTGAAACTATCATATATTTTCTTTTATTTTTTTCTAAATACTTAATAGTATTTGGATGAGTAACTGATTTAATAACAAATAATATATCTTTATCAAATTCACCAAAATCATGATTAAAAAATTCACTAGTAAAATCAGTTCTCTCGAGTGAAAAAACATAATCAGGTTTAATATTTGCTTTTGCAAGTATAGGGTAAGCACTATCAGCACAAAATATACTAGCTTTGTTTTGATATTGTTTTAAAAGTGAAAGTTGTTTAGTTAAGCTAGGACCTGTTGAAACTATTATAGCTGTCTCGCTTAAATTTTTTCTTTTATTTAATAATTCTTTATAGCTTGGATTGGCTATCATTTTAGGAATATTTTGTATAAAATGTTTTATACCTTGTAAAGTATCCAATGGATCATCACCAATAGAAATTATATTTTCTTTTATAGCATCTTGTATTAAAGAATTTAATTTTAAAATTTCTTCTTGATACTTGTCATCATAATAATCACAATGTATCTCTAAAAAATAGGTCCTTAAAAAATTAAATATCAAATTGTTTAAAAACAAATTTTTTAAATCATTGATATTTTCATTATTTGGATCTAGTAGTAATAATCTATTTTCTTTTAATTCCTTAGAAAAATCTATCATTTTAAACATAGTATAGATTATATTTACATCAGGTTCAAATACTAAAATAATCTTATGATTTAGATTTTGCAAAAGAGCTTTGTATAAAATTCCATTTCCAAAACCATAAAAGAACAATACAGGATATAAAAGATATTTATCATTGTATAAATTTAATGTTTTATTTAATTCTTCTAACGGCTTATCATAAAGCCTATACCCCCCCCCGTCTATGATATTTATATCTAAATTATCATCACCTTGCACTATTTGATAAGTTTGATTTACTTTTTTTAATTGCTCTTTTAAATTATGATCAAATACTGCATTAATATTATTTTCTAAAATACTCATCAAAGTCCCCATCCATCATCTACTATTATAGTTTGTCCTGTTATAAATTTAGAATAATCAGACATTAAAAATATCAAAGTCCCACATACATCATTAGCATCTAGCATACCTTTAGAAGCACAACACCTTCTGTAAGCATCTAAAAACACTTGAGGTTGATTGTCTTTTATACCACCAAAGGCTACACTATTTACTCTTATGTTTGTATTAAAAAGCTCCTTAGCAAGCCAAACGCCAAGATGATTAATACCAGCTTTAATCACACTATATTCTAAAGAACTTTGCATAGAAGTTCCTTTATAATTTTCAAATTTAGGGGCATACACACCCATAATTGAACTTAAATTAATAATATTTCCAAAGCCTTGCTTTTTAAAAAATTTCGCCATTGTATTAGCCACAAAAATAAAACTAGCTAAATGTAAATTCAAACTCTCACAAATTTGTTCATAACTTGCTTCATAATAAGCAATTTTCCCCCAATCTTTACTCATAGGATAAGCACAATTAACAAAAGCATCAATTTTTCCAAATTTTAAAATAGCTTCTTTTAAACAATCTTCAATTGCTTTTTGATCATTTATATCAATTTTTTTGCTTAAAATGCGTTCTTTATTATTTAATTTTAATACTAAGTGAGATAATTTTTCCTCGTTAATATCTGCAATGATAATTTTTCCATTATGCTCTAAACACGCCTTGCTCAAAGCACTCCCTATACGGCCACATGCTCCTATTATAAATACTACTTTATCTTTAATCATTAAAAATCTTCCTGTTTTAAATTAGCCTTTTTGATTAAAAATTCAACTATTTCAAAATCAAACTCACTATCTATATCAAAAGCTGTTTTTTCATCCATTATATACAAACTCGTATCTTTCCCAAACAAAGTATCATTTTTTAGTAATTTCTCTCTAGTAAAAATATAAATACTAGCATTCATATCATAACATTTTGGAGCACTTTGACGCGTAGTAAAATTTCCTTCTTTGGATTTTTTTACCTCATTATTATCTACTTCTATTAGATTAAAATATGGATTGCGTCTTGCTGGAGTAGCTGTGATTAAATTTGATTTTTTTTCTTGTTTAAAAAGCTCATATGCTTTGCAAATATCTTTACTATTTCGCAAAGGTGCAGAAGCATCAAGATCTATTATAGTGTCAAATTTGGTATTAAAATATTCTTCACTTTTTAACAAAGCATCTTTTATAACAGGTAATTTAGCACTATCATTTTTTGCCAGATTTTCATCTCTTTTAAAAAAAACTTCTCCACCATACTTTAAGGCAACTTCAGCTATATCATCACTATCTGTACTGATTACAATATGATCAAATAAATTAGAATTTTTAGCCTGGATAATACTATATGCTATTAACTCTAAATTATTAATTTTTTTAATATTTTTATTTTTTACTCCCTTACTTCCACCTCTTGCACATATGGTACACAAAACATCACCCATCTACTCTCCTTTTAACCTCATCACTCAATCTTAAAACTTCTAAAGCTTCATTAAATTTACAAACACTATCATCTCTTTTTAAAACTTTTTTATAAAGATTGATCAATACTTTATTTGTATCACTTTGATATTCTTTTGTTTCTAACAAAGCATTTTTATCATATATATGTAATTTATTATCAATCAAATCTGCATGATAAGTTTTTGTATGCGAATGCAATATAATCTCTCTTTTAGTTAATTTGGAAAAATAATCAAGTTTAATATGCATCAAACTATCTTTTGATTTTAAGGACATAAACGCAAAATCATCACTATTGATCTCAAGTTCTGAAATTTTTAAATTTTGCGCATAGAGAAGTTGTGGTTTACCGAACATAAAAAATGCCAAATCTAGTTCGTGCGATAAATCCAACAACACCCCACCGCCTAACTCTTTTTTAGCGCTATAATTAAACCGATAATCACAATCTCTCCAATTTGGCAAATAAGAAGAGCAGTTTAATTCTGCGAAATAGATATGAGGTTCTTGTTGTATAATTTTTTTTAGATCCAAAATCAAAGGATGAAAACGCAATAAATAGGCTACGAAAATATCATTTTTACCACTTAAATGACAAGTTTTAAAAGTTTCAAAAAGAGGTTTTTCTACCAAAATAGTTTTATTTTCTACTTTACTATCAATCGCTTTTAAAGTGTGATAATGATCAACTGTAATATTTGCAATCACAAATAAATCAAAAGTTTCCAAATTTGCCTCATATAGTTCTTTAAAACACTCAATTTTATTTTTATCATAGCTTTTTGAGACAATACTTACCTTAAACCCCAAACACTCTAAAGCCAAATGATGTTTTCTTCCTATGCTACCATACCCAATAATTAATGCTTTCATTGAAAATCCACTATTGCTTTTTCATACTCTTCAAGCCTACCTATATCAATCCAATAATCTTCTAATAAATAAGAATTAATTTTTAACTTTTGCCCTAGCAAAGACTTTATTAAATTTGGCATATCAAAATATGTGTTTTTATCAATATACTTTAAAACCTCTGGTTCTAATACATAAATTCCAGCACTCACTAAAAATTTTTGCACAGGCTTTTCTTCGATATCTTCTATGTAGTGATTAAAAACTTTCACAACACCGTAAGGAATTTGGTGCTCAAATTCTCTAAGCACTGCACTCATCACCGCTTTACTTTTTTTATGCTCTTTAATAAGCTTTTCAAAATCAAGTTTAGTTAAAATATCTCCATTCATCACAATGAAAGTGTTTTTTATATCTTGCACCAAAGACAAAGCTCCGGCGGTTCCAAGCTTTTGTTTTTCTTTGATATAAGTGATTTCAACTCCCAAATTCTTACCATCTTGAAAATAATCACAAATAACTTCTTTTTTATAATTTACACAAAATATAAATTTTTTAAAACCTTGCTCTTTAAAATTTAAAACAATATTTTCAAGTATAGGTTTTTTTCCTACTTTCAACATGGGTTTTGGAGTATCTTTGGTAAGCTCACCCAATCTACTTCCAAGACCACCCACCATTAACACCACTTCATTTTCAAAGCTTTTCTCTTTAAGCACTGAAGCAATTGACTTTATAGCTATGACTTCATTATTATCATTTAAAACCGGAAAATCATAAACATCTGTTTGACTAGCTAATTTTAAAAGATACTCTTTGCTTGTATTTTCTTTTATAGTTAAAGAATTTTTAGTATAAATTGTCTCTATGCTGTCTTCAAGCTTTTGACCATTGAGCAAAGCTCTTCTAATGTTTGAATCACTAATTACACCTAAAAATTTATTATTTTCTACCACTAAAGCTATTCTGACACGTTCATTGCCTATGGTTTTTAAGGCTTCTTGTATACTTGCATTTTTAGTAAGTTTTAATTTTTCGATACTCATTGCATATCCACGAATTTTTTATATAAAATTTTTTCCAAAGATATGTTTTTTATGATATCTTTTATCATCACACTTGTATTATCTTCTTTGCATTCAAAAGGATTGGTAAAATTTTTTAGTTTTTCTTGATACTCTTTGGTGTTAGTATACAAAAATGCTTGTTTTAAATGATAAATATCACAATTTATGATATTATCTGCAAAAATTCTCCCTTCTTGTCTATTGCCTATATTAATACAAGGAATTTTAAAAAAAGGACTTTCGCAAATTCCACTAGAACTATTCCCTATTAACATGCTTGATATTTTCATCAAACTCAAGTATCTTTTAGAGCCTAAATTGTCAAACAAACGTGCCTTGTGAGATTGTTTTATGCAGTATTTTTCCAAAAGCTTATTAATAAACAAACCATTTTCATCAGCATTTGCTTTAGTGAAAATCAAAGTAGAATTCTCCAAACTATCTAAAAAATCAAGCAGTAATCTCACTTCTTCTTCTACACTTGTTGTTTGTATTGTTTGAGGATGATAGGTTATTAAATATATATTTTTATTAAAGGTTAAATTTAATTCTTTTTGTAATTCATTTTTACTTAAAAAAATCATATTTTTAATGTTTTCTCCTCCTAAAGACCCCACATTAAAAACCCTCTCCTTGCTTTCTCCAAGCTGTAAAATCCTATTTGCATAATTTTGCGTGCTAACAAAATGCAAATGCGCCATTTTACTAATAGCATGTCTTATACTATCATCAATGGCTCCCAAAGTAAGCTCACCTCCACAAAGATGCGCTAAAGGGATTTGCATAAGCAAGCAGGTACTAGCACAAGAGAGCATTTCATATCGATCACCTAATATTACTACCATATCAGGTTTCAACTCTTCAAAAGCCTCACAAAGTGAAATTTGCAAAAGCCCCATGCTTTTACAAATACTTATTTTATCATCATTAGATAGCAATATTGGGATTTTTTTATCAACTTTAAATTCTTTTTCAATTTCTTGGTAAGTAAAGCCAAAATCTTTACTCAAGTGAGCTGCTGTAACAACAAGTTGCAGTGTTAATTCATCATCTTGATCTATACATTCACACAGTCTTTTTAGCAAATACCACTCGGCTCTAGTACCACTAACAACACAAATTTTTCTACTCATCAATCAACTCATCTTCACTATAGTTTCTTTGTGCAATTTTACCTAAATATCTATCATAATTCATGGCACAAATTCCATTTCCTGGTCGCTTTGTGGTTAAATTTTCTTCACTAAAATATTCGCCATTTTTTATAGCTTTTTTAGCTACTAGTGATTTTCTCGCTATATTTTTATTTTTATCTTCACTCTTGCTAGGTTTTTTAATTCCATCTCCAAAAGCTTGCTCCAAATCTCTTATAGCCTTTACCATAATCTTTAACTCATCAGGCTCCAAAGATGCTTTATGATCAGGTCCCAACATGCTCTTATCTAAAGTAAAATGCTTTTCTATCACACAAGCTCCCATAGCTACAGCTGCTATAGGTATAGTTACTCCCAAAGTATGATCAGAATATCCTACGGGCAAGCAAAAGGTTTTTTTTAAAGTTTGCATAGCATTTAAATTTACATCTTCAAAAGGAGTGGGATATTCAGTATTACAATGTAAAATAGTGATTTTATCTCTTTGGGTGCCATTTTGCTCCAAAATCTTTATAGCGCTTTTAATTTCATCTAGTGTAGACATGCCAGTAGATAAAATAATCTTTTTATTAAAACTAGCAATCTTTTTTAAATAAGGAAGATTAGTTATTTCTCCACTTGGTATTTTGAAAATTTCCACTCCAAGTTCCACAAGTAAATCTATACTTTCTAAATCAAAAGCAGTAGAAAGAAATTTAATATTAAATTTTTTACAATGTTCTATTAAAATTTCATGATCTTGTTTAGAAAGTTCTAATTTTTTAACCATATCAAGCTGGCTTTGATTTTCATCAGTAGCTTGGAGTTGATACTCTGCTTTTTTGGCATTTTTGCTTATACAATTTTCAGCTACAAAAGTTTGAAATTTTACAAAATCAGCCCCAGCTTCACTAGCTACTTCAATGAGTTTTTTAGCTATATTAATATTGCCATTATGATTAACTCCAGCTTCAGCTATGATTATGGTTTTTTGCATTTTATTCCTTTATTCCAATATATATAAAATGATGAGCACTTCCTTCATCTTCAAAATCAAAAATATTAATAGGATTATATTCTCCTAAATATAAAGTTTTAAATGGTTTAAACAAAGTTATCATGTCTTGTGCTTTTTCTATGAAATTTATATAACTTTCTTCTTTTAATCTACCATTTAAAATAACCTTTCTTAAATCACTATTTTCTTGTTTTATAGAATGTTTATAATAACCATTTTTAGTGCTCATCATACTTGCAAAGAAAATTGCACCATCATTGGACAAATCATAAAATTCATTTATAGTATTTTGCAATTGTTTAGATGGTATATAATACAAGCTTTGGTTAGCAAAAATTAAATCCATTTTATCTTGAAAAAGATGCTTAAAACTAGAATTTGGCTCTATTATATGCATCCCCCCCCCTAGTGATAATTTTTTCCAATTATCTTTTATACTTGACACTATATCTATCCCAAAAGGCTTAAAACCCTTGCTTTTAAAATAAGCACAATGAGTACCGTTACCACAACCAAAATCTAGCATATTTCCACTAGTTTTATTTAACTTATATTTTAAAATTCTTTCATAAAATCTTATTATATGACCATCTGGATACACTACTCCATAACCTTGTTCATATTTTTTGTCATAGGCTTTTAAAGATGAAATCATGATTAATCCTTTATTATAATTGATATTTTAATTTATATTCTCCAAATTCATTTATATAAAATAAATCTTTATTATAATGCTTTTGCGCTATTTGCCAAAAATTAGCTTTTGAAATTCCTAAAAAACTACAAAAATCTTCCACACATCTATTATCTAAATTATGATCTTTTTGTTTTACTATTTTTATAGCTTCTTCTCTACTTAACATACCATATCTTACAAATCTAGCAGCATAATCACTAGCCATAGCATGGCCAAATTTAGGATATTTCATCCAAGCATGTATAATATAAGCTATACTATCTACTTGATCAAAATTTTCAGCACAATGAGTCCTATCCCATTCACCTTGCAAATCACTAAAACCCCTACTTTTAGCAAAAATATAATTAGAATAAGAATTCCACTTGATAAAATAACTTAAATATATAGGATCTAACTTCCCAATATCATCTTTACTAGGATTAAAAAACAACTGCAAATTTTCTTCTTTTATTTCATCATCTATAAATTCATTAATATCCAAATCACTTGCTACCCCATTTAAAAAAATACCACTTGCACTTGGAGTCTCCACACCATCACTTCCACCATACTCATAAGATACATTTTCTCCATAAACAAGCAACGAGGTGTTAAATTTCAAAGCCATAGCAAAAGGATAAGAATATATCAGTCTATCTATAAACCAAGTTGGTTTTCCATACTTTTCAAAGGTTTTCAACATAACTTTTTTTGAGTTTTTATATCAGGTTTTAAACTTATAAGATGACAACCAAATTCTTCAGAAATATTTTTTAAATTTTTCTTACCAGCTTCAGTCATAGTAAAATTATCTTCTACGCTAAATAAAATAGGATTCATACCTAGTTTTTCTTTCATGATATGCACTTGAAAGTGAGAATCTTTGCCACCACTTACAGCTATAGCACAATCATATTCATATTTTCCATTCATTCTTCTATATTTATCACAAAGATCTTCTAACTCTTTAAATCTAGCTTCATAATCAATTTTTTCTTTATTTTTATGATTGATACAAGCTGAGCAAATATTTTTGCCATCTCTATCTTTGCTAAATTTAATCCCTGGTCTAGTATCTGGCATCACACAATAATCACAATATATCATTCAATTTTCCTATTAACATTAATATTGTAATCATCTTACCTAAAATTTGTAAAATTTGAATATCTAATTTCTATATTTTAAAAAATAATTATTATCGTATTTTTCACACATATTGTTATATACTTCATCATTAATAACAATTCCACCTATGCAAAAATAAGTAAATTGTTTTGAAAATTTTGATTTAAACGCAAACAAACTATCATCATCTTTTATTCCACCTCCTAAAATACATTTTTGTTTTCCTTTTTGATTTGAAAATTCAAAAAAATGATCTAACAATAAAGCATTTGCATTATTTTTAAGAGTATTTGCACTGAAATGATAATAAGTTATTTCTTCACCCATGAAAAATGAAGCAAAAGCTATATCTTCATTATTTAATCGTGCCTTAAATACTACATAATCTTCAAAATTCCACAAGTTTTCAAAATATTCTTTATCAAAAAAATAAAATTTACTGGCATTATTTCTTAGCATAGTTTTTTGATAAAGTTCATAAAAACTTAATGTTTCATTTTTATCACATTGTAAAATTTCAATCAATCTTCTAGCTTGATTAATAGCGTATTTGTTCTTTTTTTTATATTGTTTTCGAATTTGGATAATCGTATTTGAGGTATCTACTATGATTATCTTTTTTTCTTGTCTAAAAAAATTTAAATATTTTTTATAAATATCTATGTTTAAATCAAAAGGATGAAATCTGATAAAAAAGGCTATGATATTTTGTTCTTTGGCGGTGTTTTTAAATTTTATTATACTTTGCTTGATAAAATTTTCATCATTGCTATTACAAGATAACCCCCCCCCATAACCATATACGCTTTGTAAATCAAAATATTTAGAAGATTTTATTGGATATTTATTTGCAATGATTTTAAAATATTTATCACCATCGAAATTTTCAAAGACAAACACTTCTCCATACAATTTCACATAATTTTCATTAAGATAAATATCATTATTAAACTGCATTATTTTACCTTTAATAATTAGTAATTACCAAAATTTTAACTATTTACAATTTACTTCCTTCTATGATATAAAGCTCTTTTTCTACAATATCTTTTTCTTTTGAAATTAAAGTTTTAACACAATCAACTTTATAATTTGCTCCATTATATAATGATACAATATCTTCATCATCACAATATCTAATTTCCCCAGTAAAAGCATCAGGACCTTGAGTAGGCTTACAAGTATGATAAGCTAAATTTTCATCATAATAAAATCCAAGATTATTAAAACTTGGCGTTGCCGAAATAAATTTAGCTTTGGGTTTTAATTTTTTCATAACTTTTTCAATAATTTGTTTTGTTTTATCAAAATCATTATAAGCTAAAGAATAATTATCTATAAAACAGTCAAAACTCTCATCTTCAAATTCATCTAATTTTTCAAAATAATCACCAATTTTTATATCTTTTATAAAGCTTAATAAATTTTCTTCTTTCATTCTTTTTAAAAATCTATCTACTCCATTTTGACTCCACTCTATTCCACTTACACTAAAACCTTCTCTTGCACAAAACCATAAATTTGCTCCTGTGCCAAGTCCTAGTTCTAAGATATTAATATCTTTTCTATTAGAAACATTATAAAAATTTCTGGCTATAAAGCGTATCAAATATTCACTTGGATATTTACCCCATTCTTTATTTGCAAAGATATTTTCCCAAATTTGAGAGTTATCTCCTAAATTCTTTGAAATTTCAGAATTTAAAATAAATTTATTTTCCATAAATACTCCTTTTTTTAATCTATATGTCTAAACATTATAAATATCACTTTTATATTTTTTTAAATTTAAAGAATTACTGAACCATTCTATGGTTTGACTTAAACCTTTTTCTATGTCATATTGAGGTATAAAATTAGTAAGATTTTTGATTTTACTATTATCACATCTAAGTCTAAAAACTTCACTATTTTCAGGCCTTATACGCTCATTTTCTATGATAAATTCCACATTTGAATTCATAAGTTTTTTAATAAGTTCTAAAGTATCTTTAATACTAATTTCATAATTTGAGCCTATATTTACCACCTCGCCTATAGCATTTTTACATTGAGCTAGCTCTAAAAATCCCGCACAGGTATCTTTTACATAGTTAAAATCTCTAGTAGGCGTTACATCTCCAAGCTTGATCTGTTTAGCCCCATTTGCAATTTGCGTGATGATAGTAGGTATAACCGCTCTTGCACTTTGTCTTGGACCATAAGTGTTAAAAGGTCTTGCTATGGTTAGTGGAAGATTAAAAGCATTATAAAAACTCATCGCCATTGCATCAGCACCTATTTTACTAGCTGAATAAGGACTTTGTGCTTGCAAAGGATGCTTTTCATCAATAGGCACATACAAAGCCGTGCCATAAACCTCACTCGTGCTTGTATGGATGATGCGTTTTGCATTATTTTCAAGCGCACCTTGACATATGTTTAAAGTCCCATTGACATTAACTTCCACATAAGATGAAGGAGCGATGTAAGAAAATGGTATAGCAATCAAAGCAGCCAAATGAAAAATGATTTCTACATCTTTAGTGATATTTTTACAAAAAAATGGATCTTGAATATCCCCACAAACTACTTCAATATCTTTCAAACACTCTATATCCTCAAGCCATCCCCAATGATTAAAAGAATTATACTGGCTTAAAGCTCTAATCTCATATCCATAAAATAACGACTCTTGCATTTTACTTTGCTCATAAAGCATTTCAACCAAATGCGAACCTATAAAACCATCTGCACCGGTAACTAATATCTTTTTCATATAACTTCTCATAAATTTTTATATAATAATACCATTTATATAAAAAATAAAGCAATTTTATGGCAAAATTATGAGCATAAAAAGCAAAGTTTAAAACATATTAAAAAATTAGCTAATATTTTTTCATACAAACATTTTAATGAAAAAATATTAGAAGTTTTAGAAAAAGAAATTTTAGGGCTGAAGAATAGAGTAATTTATCTATCTTGAATACTTCTTAGAAAAATATTTTTTTATAGCACTCGGTGTCTTTAAAACATCGTAAATAAATTTGATAAAACTATTAGATAATAAATACATCCTTTTATATCTCCTTATAGCTTTTTCACTTGGGAGCAATTTTTTTTAATAGCTTCTTGCGGTTTAACTATAGGTTTATATATATTATTGTTTATACCTTTTGCCAAAGGAATAAAATTATTAATAGGGCTTTTTGAGCATTATAGAATAAATTTTCACACTATATTTTTTGCAAAAAATTAATATTTTCAACATCTTTGTTTTTATGATGCATAACAGTCTCTTTTAAATCCATTTTACAATTGCTATAAAAGTGAGAATTTCCTTGTTCATAAAATCTACCCCATCCAATAAATTTCTTTATAACCACTAGCAACAGCACAGCATATTGCACAAGTGCCTGTTAACATTTCCACTCGTTCAAAATTACAACAAACATCAAAATCTATAGCAGCGCTAAGATCTTTCAGCTTTGAAAAATAAACATCATATCCATTAGTAGCCATAGGAAAAAAATATTTAAAATTTTTTCTTAAAATTTTTTCTTTTCTGTCTTGAAAATTATACATCTTACATACTATATCTTCGCACTCATAATCTCCATTTTGTATAAGCTTTTGAATCATATAATATTGTTCGAAAAATTCCCGTGCAATAAAAAAACATGCTTTTATCTTTTTACCTAGGTAATATTTATCCTCTAAATAAAAATGATTACACCTAAATACATCATAATCACTAGATAACAAAGAATAGTCAATTTCTTTTAACTAGGTCCATTTCCTACTACAATAACAGCATTATTCATTTTAATCCTAATTCATTGAAATTTTATTAACTTAAAAATTATATATTATTCCATATAAAAATACAAGTTAATTTTTCACAAAAGAAATTATATGAAACAAGAAGTTAGTAGTTTTTGGTATACACCTAAAGGTTATAAAGGCATAGGACTAATGGAGCTTTTATCTATAAAATCTTTTATGGATAATGGTTATAAATTTATTCTCTATACTTATAATATCGATGATACAGTTTTTAAAAAATTAGATGAATTATTTGATGATTTTGAATTAAGAGATGCAAATGAAATTGTTCCTTTTGAAAATTATTTTAGTGATGATAGAGGAGCAGGCGTAGCGGCTTTTAGTGATTATTTTAGATATTATATGCTTTATCAAAAAGATGCGATTTGGGTAGATCTTGATATGATTTGTTTAAATTATATAAATTTAGACCAAGAATATATTCTTTCACAAGAATTAGATGAAGAAAAAAACGCATCAAGAATTACAACTTCTTTTTTAAAATTTCCAAAAAACAGTGAATTTGGCAAAAACCTAGTCATGCAAGCTGAAAAAATAATAAACAATCAAAAATTAATTAAATGGGGAGTTATAGGACCCAATTTCTTAGCAAAAGAAGTTAGTAAATATAATTTAGAAAACTACTTTTGGGAATACAAAAAAACTTGTCAATTTTCATGGCAAAAAACAAAAAATTTTATAGACCACAAGATGCATTTGGATGAAAATCAACCATTTTTACATTTATTTTCAGAAATGTGGAGAATATACAATTTAAATAAAAATTATTTTTATAAAAAAGGAATTTATGGAAAATTATTAAAAAAACACAAAATAAAAGACTTGATAGAAAAACTTGACTATCAACTTTCATTTAAAGATAAATATTATTTTCTATCTGTTATATATCCTAATATTAAATATTATATTTGTCACCCAAAAAGAATATTCAAGAAAAAATAAAATGAATCAAATTTCAATCATACTACCAACTTATAATGTAGAAAAATATATAGCTAGAGCATTAGAAAGTTGTATAAACCAAACTTTTAAAGACATAGAAATCATTGTGGTAGATGATTGTGGAAATGATAAAAGCATAGACATAGCCAAAGAATATGCTAATAAAGATGGTAGGATAAAAATCATACATAATGAAAAGAATTTAAAACTTTTAAGAGCAAGATATGAAGGTGTCAAAGTGGCAACTTCACCTTATATCATGTTTTTAGATCCTGATGATTATTTAGAGCTTAATGCTTGCGAAGAATGTATTAATTTACTTTTTAAAAAAGAAAAAAATGTTGATTTAATATGGTTTAACTTTTTATACGATAAACAAGGTGCTATCAGTAAAGATAACTTTTTAAAAGATAAATTTTATACCATATCTGAATATTGTCAACTTATATTAAAACAAAAAAATAATATATGCTATTGGAATCTTTGCTCAAAACTAATAAAAAAGCAAATCTATCTAGATGCGCTGTTACACTTAAAAAATCAAACAAAACTAACAATGGCAGAAGATGCCTTAGTCTTTTTTTTCATTATATTAAATTGCAAAACAATAATCACAAGCTCAAAAAACATATATTATTATTTTCAAAACTGCAAAAGTTCAGTTAATACAAAAGATATAGCGATAATTCAAAAAAATTTATTAGATGAAAAAAAAGTAATTGATTTACTACAATCTTTTTTTAAAAACAACAAAAATAATATAGATAAAAATATTTGTAAGCTTTTAAGAAATTTAATCATTGATTTAATGATAAATAATTTACACAGGGAGATAAAAAAAGCTAATGAGATAAAAAAGCTAAAATTGAAATTTAGCTATATTCCTTACAAGTGCAAAAAAACATACAACAAAACAGTGATAAAATATTATATGTTTTTACAATTTTTAGCTAAATGTTTTAATTCATAAGTTCTATTGCAACATATAAATATTTTCAATCTAAATCAAAATAAAAATTGCATTAAATATTTTACCTTTTTACTAAAATTAAAAAATTACGTAATTTATATCTTATTTTCGAAATTTTATAAGGTTTTAATAGTTGTAATTTCTCTTTAATACACAAAGGATCTTTATCAAATTTTTCAACTTTAAATGCATTTTTGATATAAAAGTATAAAATAACATCCTTTAACAATGATGAAATTTTTTTGTCATGATAATTTTCTATAAATTGCACCAATTCTAAACTAGTTTGCACCCAACTGGCGTATTTAAAATACTCTTTTGCTAAAGCTGCGTTCTCTTCAAATGCAATAAATATATCTTTAAAATACGGAAGAATATTATCTTTAGTAATTTTTTTATCTTGATTTGTCAAAGAATTAGCTCGAATTCTATAATAATAAAATACTTTAGGATAGACATAAATATTTTTAGCTTGCGAAAAAAGTAAAATTCCAAATAGATGATCTTCGGCAAAAATACCATCTTTAAATTTTAATTTTTTATCATTTATGTAATCAAAATCAATCATACCACTCCACGCAAATGCAAAGTCTTTAATGTTTCTTTGTATTAAGCACTCAAGCCACTCTATAGGATTTATTTTACATTCCTCCTTTATGCCCGTGTCTTTTAAACGACTATGATGTCTAAGATAACTTTTTTCCATATCATGATATTCGATACTATCAAACCAAACCACTTCTACCCCATCCATTCTAGGTACACATTCTTCTATGCAGTTTAATTCCCAATAATCATCAGAGTCTAAAAAGATAATATAATCTATAATAGGATAGGTAAAGTTAGTTAAATCTTGTTCGTTATTAAAAGCTTTATAGCTTTTATATACAGTGTATATTTCATAAGGATTATTACCTTCTATGTTAAATTCTATTAAAGAATTTTCTTTTATAGTTTGAGTTTTGTTTTTGAGTTTATATTCTCCACTAAAATATTCTATACCTACATTTCTAGCACTGCTTAAACCACCATTTTTTTTATCAAAAAGAGTGATTCTTTTATCTTTTAGAGTGTATTCTTTTACAATATTGAGTGAGTTTTCATCTGTACTGCCATCATTTACGAGTATGATTTCTAAGTTAGTATAAGTTTGATTGATTACACTATCTAAACATTCTTTTAGATATTTTTCTACATTGTATATGGGGATTACTACGCCTACGGTTTTCATACTTTATCTCCAAGTTGTTTTTTTGTTTTTTATGGTATCAAGGTAAAACATTAAATTATTTAAAAAAACTTTTTACTTTTTGCCAAATTTTCCAAAGATCATAAGGAATTCGTGTTTCTATATATGGTGTGATAATAGGTAATTTTTCTTTTAAATTCAAAGGATCTTTTTTAAATTTTTTAATCATTAAAGCCTTTTTTACATAAAAAGACAAAAAAGTTTCCTTTATAGCTAATGCGTTTTCACTTTTTTGATCTTTAAAAAATTCTATCAACTCTAAAGCTGTTATCATCCTACTTGCTGCTTTTAAATAGCTTTTTGCCTCTTTAGCATTTTCTCCAAAAGCTTCGTATAAATCTTTAAAATACTCTGATACATTTGCTTTTGTAACCTTTTTATCATGATTTGATATGCTATTAGATCTTAGAATGCAAACATATAGTGGTTTAGGTAAAATACAAATAGAATTTGAACAAGCAAACAAAACCATACCAAAATGTATATCTTCATTGATAATATAATTAATAAACTTTAATTTTATAGACCTTAAAAAGTCAAAATCTATCATTCCCATAACACCAAAAGAAATATCTCTCATACCAACATCTTCTGCTCTTTGCGCATATTCTTTTGGGCTAACAATACATTCATCATTGTAAGAAAATTTTTGAAATCTCGTTTCCTTTCCCTTATCTTTAATTCCATCTTCATAAATACATTTATAGTCAAACAATAATACATCTACATTTTGCATTCTTACAACACACTCTTCTATGCAGTTTAACTCCCAATAATTATCAGAATCTAAAAAGATAATATAATCAATCTTTGGAATTTCTAGTCTTTCATTTGCTAAAGCATTTTTGTGTTTATAAATTTTATAAATATTTTGCGGATTATCACTAATAATCTTAAAAATATTTAATTCATCCTCATCTTCAATATATTGTGTTTCATATTCTCCACTAAAATATTCTATACCTACATTTCTAGCACTGCTTAAACCACCATTTTTTTTATCAAAAAGAGTGATTCTTTTATCTTTTAGAGTGTATTCTTTTGCAATATTGAGTGAGTTTTCATCTGTGCTACCATCATTTACGAGTATGATTTCTAAGTTAGTGTAAGTTTGATTGATTACACTATCTAAACATTCTTTTAGATATTTTTCCACATTATATATGGGGATTACTATGCCTACGGTTTTCATACTTTATCTCCAAGTTGTTTTTTCGTTTTTTATAGTATCAAGATAAATTTGATGATTGATTTCAAGCATATTTTTGCTATTTTCTTCATGGTAGATATGATAAGCCAGAGCATTAAATTTAAGTCTTTTAAACACTCCATTATTAAATAAAAATCTAGCTACAAACTCACTATCTTCCCTACCCCAGCCTATAAATTTTTCGCTAAAACCTTCAATGGCTTCAAAATCACTTTTATAAAAACTCATATTGCAACCTCTTATACCTTTAATGAGTTGTGATTTTTTGAAAATTTTCTTAGTTAGTCTTGAAAATTTATATACACATTTAGCTAAAAAAGTACTTCTTTGATTTTTCAAACCTTTTTTATTAAAAGCCAAACTAAAATCATTTTTACTTAAAAGTTCTTTACTTTCATTTTCATTTAAAATTACTCTAGAGCCTTGTAAAAATACTTTTCTTTGCGCAAATTTCAAATGATCATCAATGAATTTTTTTTCTAAAATCATATCTCCATCTATGACGATTATATATTCACCGCTAGAGGCTTTAATAGCTTTGTTTCTAATCTCACTTAGTCTAAACCCCTCATCTTCTTGCCAAATATGCTCTAACTTGCAAGGAAAATCTTTCTGATAAGCTTGTATAAGCTTAGCCGTATCTTCCTTGCTTCCATCATCAGCTATTAAAACCTCATCTGGTAAAGGTTCTAAGTTTTTAACGCTATCAAGCACCAAAGCAAGTCTTTCTTTTTGATTACAGGTTGTGATGATTAAAGCACAAGTTTTTGGCTTTTGCTTTTTTAACTCATATAATTTCATATATTTAAAAAAAGTTCCAAGACCATTACAAGTACTTATGATAAAGCCTTTATAACCATAAAAAATTCCCTTTTTTAAAGCATAATTTCTAAAAAAAGTCCAAATTCCTCTTAGCAAAGCCTTGCAAACACTACTGTCCTTATGTAAATTTTGTAAAGCCCAAAGCTTAGAGTATTTTTGAAGTTTATCTAACAAACCATCGATATCTTCAAAAGCAAAATGCCTCAAACCATTTTGCAGTTTAATCTTCTTACTATCTTCGTGCAAAATCAAACTCTCATGCACCAAATTTTCATTAAAACTAGTATGAGTTTTATTAAACACACGCATTACATGATCAGGCCACCACCCACAAGCTTTAATCCACTCTCCATTGTATAAATTTTCTCTTGGTAAGGCTATGATATCTTCTTTATTAGGCTCAATTTGCTTTAGTTCTTGTAAAAATTCTTTCTTAGCAAGCTCATCTGCATCAATATTAAAAATCCAATCATTACTGGCATAACTTATAGCTAAATTTTTCAAAGGTCCAAAACCTATAAATTCATGCTGATAAATCTTGATATTTTTATAACCTTTACTAAACTCATAAGCAATTTTCAAAGTATCATCATTACTACCATTTTCTATCAAAACGATCTCGCCAAATTCTTGCAAAGACTCCAAGCAAGCTTTTAAAGTTTTTTGGGCATTTTTAACCATCATTATCACACTAATTTGCCTTAAATCCATTTTAAATCCTACAAATACAACTCATGATTGTATCTTTTAAACCTCTTATGAAAGAAAAAATACTCATCGGGTTTAAATTTAATCATCTCTTCACAACATTTTGCTTGATACTTAGTAAGCTCTTCTACACTTGCCTTACTTGCATCTAAGGCCTTAAAAGTTTTTACAAAAAATTTTTCATCTTTTTGATACACAAAACAAGGCAAAATCATAGCATTTGTTTTTTTTGCAAGCACGCTTGCACCTGCTATGAAATTTACTTCTTGATCAAAATACTGTATTTTTATACTTTCACTATCTACCGCATCTTGATCAGTTAAAATTCCAAGAGACTTGCCTTCTTTTAAGGCTTTTAGCATTTTTTTAAGTCCGCCTTTTTTTTCTATAAGCTCTATGTTAAACTGCGTGCGATTTTTGCTTAAAATTTTATCCATTACCATACTATCAAGTGCTCTTCCAACTATGGAAATTCCTTGAAATTTAGCCCCAAAAGATAAAGCCAAAAGCTCCCAGTTGCCATAATGAGCCGTAGTTACGATCAAAGGTTTTTTGCTTTGCATTATATTTAGAATTTGTTCCTCATCATCAAAGCAAATTTTATTGATGATTTCTTCTTTGCTTGCATTTTGATTTTTGATAAAATCAATCCCAAATTTAGCAAAATTTTTATAGATATTAAGGCTAGTTTCATCACGCCATTTTTGACCTTTTTCAGGAAAGCAAATTTTTAAATTAACATCGATGATTTTACGGTGCTTACGATTTAACTTATAAGTGATTAAAGCAACCAAATTTGCAAAAGAATTTAAAAGTTTTGCAGGTAAAATTCCCACAAGCACCTTTAATGCATAAAAAAGACTTAAATATACATAATTTATCATTTTTCTAAAAGCTCACAAGCAAGTTTAAAAATATCTTTTTCATCGATATTTTGTATACAAAAATCACTCTTATCTATATGCTTTGATTGCGATATTTTTTTACCTGCATTGATTGTTTTATTGATATTGGTTTCATAGGTATTTCTTTGACTAGGAGTAGCACCAAAGATCGTTATAGAAGGTTTGTTTAATGCAAAGGCTAAATGAGTAGGCCCACTATCATTTCCAATGATTAGATCACTTACCTTGGTTAAAGCACAAAGCTCGCTTAAGCTTAATTTTGGCGCAAGTTCTATTTTTAGATGTTTTAAATTTAAAACCATATCTTTAGCAAAATTAAATTCCCCTACATTGCCCCAACCAAGTATGATTTTTGCACTAGCAAAATGCTCCAAAAGCATTCTACAAAGTAGTATCAAACGCTCTTTTGGGTAAATTTTATTTGGCATAGATGATCCTACATGTATGAGTATATTAGGCGCACTTTCATTCAAAGATAATCTTTGCTCTAAGCTTTCCTTTAACTCATCATCTATACTAAAGCAACTTTGTTTTAATTCTATATCACTATGATCAAAATGCTCATTTAAAACATAAGCCACCAAAGAAAGATTACGCACGACAATATTTTCTTCATAATTACACGCAAATTTATGCGCATAAAAATTACTCGCGAAGCTTTCTTTTATGCTTTCTTGATCAAAACCAAAAGTATTAGCACATAAAAATTTACTCACCAATGCAGACTTGATCAAACCTTGTAAATCAATCACAACATCATATTTGTTTTGCCTTGCTTCAAAAAGCATAGCAAAAACTTCTTTGAATTTTCTATCTTTTAAAGGTAGGGCATATACTTCATTGATCATTGGATGATCTTGTAATAATCCTGCAAATCTTGCATCTACAAACCAATCAATACTCGCCTTAGGATAATGCTTTTTAATAAATTGCAAAACAATCACCGCATGGATGATATCACCAAGTGCAGATAATTTAACCAAACCTATTTTCATGTGCTACTTTATTTTTAAATTTTCTGTTATGATTTTAACAAAGATTTTTTTAAAAAAAGGTTTATCATGCAAGAATATATTTGCGTTTTTGATTGTGAGAGCATTCCTGATGTAGAATTAATAAAACATCTTTATGGTTTTAATGGTGGTGATTTAAGCATTAGCAAGCAAGCTTTAGAAAAACAAAAAGAAGAAAGCGGAAGCGAGTTTTTACCCCTGCCTTTTCATAAAGTTGTAAGTATTTGCGCAGTGATTGCAGATAAATTTGGAAATTTCATCAAAGTTAATAAAATCAAAGGCGAAAGCGAAAAACAAATGCTAGAAGAATTTTTTAACTTCATAGATAAACACCAACCTCGCCTTGTAAGTTTTAATGGTAAAAGCTATGATATGCCTTTACTTGTTATAAGAGCGTTAAAATACAACATCAACGCAAGTGCTTATTTAGATGCAAGCGATAAATGGAATAACTACAAAAGCAAATTTATAGAAAATAAACACTGTGATTTATTAGAATCTTTAGGGAGTTTTGGTCAAAAAGGCTTAAGACTTGATACGCTTTGTGCTATGGCAGGACTTCCTGGAAAGTATGATGTGCATGGAAATGAGGTGTTAGAACTCTTTTATCAAAACAAATTAGAAAAAATTCACGAATACTGTGAAAGTGATGTGTTAAACACTTATATGCTATTTTTAAAATACGAACTCATCAAGGGCAACTTAACCCAAGAAGATTATCTTAATATTTTAGAAAATTTCAAAGAAGAACTTTTGCAAAAACACAGCGATAAAAGCTATCAAAAGCCATTTTTAGAGGCCATAGAAAAAGAAAAGAGCAAAGTTTTAAATTAATTAAGAAAAGTATATTAAAATAACTAATATTAAATAACACAAAAAGGATAAAAATGAAAATTTTAATCACCGGTGGCGCAGGATACATAGGCTCTCATACTTTAAAACAGTTTTTAGAAACAAATCATGAAATTTGTGTATTAGATAATCTTTCAAAAGGTAGTAAAAAAAGCTTAGATGAACTTTCTAAAATCAGACCTTTTAAATTTTTTGAGCAAGATTTAAGCGATTATACTGGGATTAAAAAACTTTTCAAAGAAGAAAAATTTGATGCAATTGTGCATTTTGCAGCAAGCATTGAAGTTCCTGAGAGTATGGAGAATCCTTTAAAATACTATATGAACAACACTGCAAACACAAGTAATCTAATCCAAACTTGTCTAGAAACAGGTGTGAAAAAATTCATTTTTTCTTCAACTGCAGCAACTTATGGAGAGCCACAAACTCCTATCGTAGATGAACAAAGCCCATTGGCACCGATCAATCCTTATGGACAAAGCAAACTTATGAGCGAAAAAGTCCTACAAGATGCTAATATGGCAAATCCTGAATTTAAATACTGCATTTTAAGATACTTCAACGTAGCAGGTGCTTGCATGAGTTATCCTATAGGACAACGCTATCCAAAAGCTACTTTACTTATCAAGGTTGCTGCTGAAGTAGCTACAGGAAAAAGAGAGAAACTTTATATTTTTGGCGATGATTATAATACCAAAGATGGTACTTGTATTAGAGATTTTATCCATGTTGATGATATTTCAAGCGCACATTTAGCTGCTTTAGAATACTTAGAAAACAACGAAAGCAACATCTTCAACGTAGGCTATGGACACGGTTTTAGCGTAAAAGAAGTGATCGAAACCATGAAAAAAGTAAGCGGGGTAGATTTTACAGTAGAACTTGCACCAAAAAGAGCCGGAGATCCTTCTGTGCTTATTTCAAATGCGGATAAAATCAAAACTCTAACTAACTGGAAGCCAAAATATGATGATTTAGAACTAATCTGCAAAAGTGCTTATGAGTGGGAAAAACAGTGTTAAAAAAACTTTTTTTTATACTCGATACTCACGATAAAAGATTTTTATTTGCTTTGCTAATTTTTTCTATTTTTATAGGATTTATAGAAAGCTTTGCTATTTCTTTGATCATGCCTTTTGTATCAGTAGCAAGTAATTTTGAGCTTTTAGAAAAAAGCTCTTATTTTCAACCTATATATGAGTATTTTAATTTACCAAGTTACAAGATCATTGCTTATTTTGGCTGTATATTAATTGCCTTTTATATTTTTAGAGCCTTTTTAAATGCCTTTTATTTTCATTTACTAGCACGCTTTTCTAAAGGGCGTTACCACAGCCTTGCTTGTCGTATTTTTGACAAATATCTACATCTTGAATATGAAAATTTCACCAATAAAAATCAATCAGAACTTTTAAAAACCATTACCCAAGAAGTCTTTCACTTAAGTACTTTAATTAGTGCTTTTTTGCTTATGTTAAGCGAAAGTTTTGTGGTGTTTTTGCTTTATGCTTTATTGTTAACTATCAACTATAAAATCACCCTAGCTTTAAATGCTTTTTTACTTTTAAATGCTTTTATTTTGATCAAAATCCTCTCGCCCTTAGTAAAAAAAGCTTCCATAGCTAGAGAAGAAGCGATGAAAAATTATTTTGAAATTTTAAATGCGAATTTAAACAATCTTAAAATCATCAAACTCAAAACCAAAGAACAAAGCACACAAAAACTTTATGAGATTCAAAGTGGACTTTTTGCCAAAGCAAACATTAGCAACGAAAGCATGGCAAGCATACCTAGAATTTACCTTGAAGGTATAGGTTTTTGTATGCTTTGTTTTATTGTGGTGTATTTGGTTTTAAGATATGAAAGTGATATTTCCTCTATCTTAGCAACCATTACTATTTTTGTAGTGGCTCTTTATAGACTTATGCCAAGTGCTAATCGCATCATCACAAGTTATAATGAAATCACATATTATAAAAACTCTTTAGATATTATTTATAATATGCTTAATGAAAAAGAAGAAAAGTTAGGCGATGAAAGTATCGAATTTAAAGAAAAAATCGTTTTAAAAAACCTTTTCTTTGCCTACAAGGGTAAGAAAAATTTATTTAAAAATTTAAATTTTGAACTAAAGAAAAATGAAAAAATCGCTTTTATAGGCAAAAGCGGTAGTGGTAAAAGTACTTTAGTTGATCTTATCATAGGACTTTTAAAACCAAGTGATGGAGCTATTTTAGTAGATGGGGTAAAACTCGATGAAAATAACATCAAAAGTTTTAGAAGTAAAATTGGCTACATACCTCAACAAATTTATCTTTTTAATGATTCTATTGCAAAAAACATTAGCTTTGGAGAAGAAATCAATGAAGCGCTTTTACACAAGGTGATCAAACAAGCTAATCTTGAAAGCTTTGTGAATTCGCTTGAAGAGGGAATACATACAAAAGTGGGTGATTCGGGTTCTTTTTTAAGCGGGGGTCAAAGACAAAGAATAGCCATAGCAAGAGCACTTTACCAACAACCTGAAATTTTAGTTCTGGATGAAGCAACTAGCGCACTTGATCAAGAAAGTGAAGCAAAAATCATGGAAGAAATCTATAAAATTTCAAAAGACAAAACCCTTATCATCATAGCTCATAGACTTTCAACTATACAAGGTTGTGATAGAGTATTTGAAGTAAATCATGGGTGTTTAAAGGAAAAAATATGAAAATCACTTTCATTATAGCCACTTTAAATTCAGGTGGCGCTGAAAGGGTTTTGGTTACTTTGGCTAATGAACTTTGTAAAAACCATGAAATAAATATTATCAAATTTCATAAAGAAGACTCATTTTATAAGCTTGATCCAAAAATCAAACTTTTTACTCTAGAACAGTTTGATTTTTCTACGCTTTATAACAAAATAGCTTCACGTATTAAAAAATTCAATGCCTTAAAACAAGCACTCAAAGAGCATAAAAGTGATGTTTTTATCTCATTTTTAGACACTACCAATATCGCTTGTATTTGGGCGAATAAAGGCTCAAATACGCCCTTGATCATTAGCGAACATAGCTCTCATACTTATTTAAAATCTAAAATTTGGAAATTTTTACGTCGTATTAGCTTTCCATATGCAAATGCTTTAACCGTGCTAAGTAATGATGATAAAAGCTATTATGAAAACTTTGTCAAAAAAGTTGTCAATATGCCAAATCCTTGCCATTTTAACCTCACAGAAGAAAAGCTAGAAAAAGAAAACAATGTCATCTTTGTAGGCAGGCTTGATCATAATAAAAATGCTTCTATGTTTTTAAAAGCCATAGCAAGGCTAGACATCAATCTACAAAATCAATATCGTTTTTTTATAGCAGGTGATGGGGAATTAAGACAAGAACTAGAGCAAGAAGCTGAAAAATTAAAAATCAAAGTTCATTTTTTAGGTAAAGTCGAAAACATACAAGAACTTTATAAAAAAGCAAAAATACTTTGCCTTTGTTCTTTCATAGAAGGCTTACCAACGGTTTTACTTGAAAGTTTACACTATCAAGTAGCACGTATTAGCACAAAATACGTAAGCGGCCATAAAGATTTAATCGATGATAAAAAAGATGGGTTTTTAGTAGATTTAAATGATGAAAAGGCTTTAAGTGAAAAACTCGCGCTTTTAATGCAAGATGAAAATTTAAGAGAAACTTTGGCACTTAATGCACAACAACGATGTAAAGACTATGAAGTAACAAATATAGTGCAAAAATGGCTTGATTTAATCAAAGAAGTAAGGGTTTAAAATGAAAAAATTAGCAATTTTTATTTATTCTTTAGGAAGTGGTGGCGCTGAAAGGGTTGTTTCAACCTTATTACCTGTGTTAAATTTAAAATACGAAGTGCATTTGATTTTAATGAATGATAAAATTTCATATGATATTCCTGAGGTAAATATTCACTATCTTGAAAAATCAAGCCCAAGCGAAAGCAATCTAGCTAAATTTTTAAAGCTTCCTTTACTTGCTATAAAATACAAAAAACTTTGTGAAGATTTAAAAATAGATCTACAATTTGTGCTATTAAATAGACCTAATTATATCGCTTTGATGGCAAAATCTCTAGGTCTTAAATCAACCCTTATTATCAATGAGTGCACAACGCCAAGTGTGATTTATAAGCATAATAACCTAAACTCTATAATCAATAAATTTCTTATCAAAAAGCTTTATAACAAAGCTGATTTGATCTTAGCAAATTCCTTAGGAAATAAAGAAGATTTATTGCACAATTTCAACATAGAAGCCAAGAAATGTGACATTTTATATAATGCTATAGATTTAGAAAGTATTATAGAAAAATCTAAAGAAGCAATCGACTTTAAAGAACCTTTTATACTTAGTGTTGGTAGACTTGATCATGGTAAAAATCACGCCATGCTTATAAAAGCTTATGCGAAAGTTAAGACTGATTTAAAACTAGTCATTTTAGGTGAAGGGATCTTAAAAGATAAACTTTTGGCTTTAATTGAGGAGTTAAATTTAAAAGACAAGATTTTTTTACTCGGTTTTGACAAAAATCCTTATAAATATATGAGCAAATGTGACTTTTTTGCTTTTGCCTCAAGCTTTGAAGGTTTTTCAAATGTCCTAATCGAATGTCTAGCTTGCAACACCGCTGTGCTTTGCACTGACCATAAAAGTGGTGCAAGAGAATTGTTTTTAGATGATGAATTTGGACTTTTAGTTCAAGTAGATGATGAAAAAGCTATGCAAGAAGGCTTAGAGAAAATGTGCAACGATGAGGCATTAAAAGCCACTTATAAAGAAAAGGCTTTCTTACGTGCAAAAGAATTTGACAAAATAAACATAGCAAAACAGTTATTTGAATTTTTTAATAAGGCATAAAATGAAACTGCAACAAAATTTCACGGATAATAATTCTATCAAATACACCTGTATATTGATTTTTATCGCTTTTGCTTTTAGCGTATTATGCAGACTTTATTGGGTAAGCTGGGCAAGCGAATTTTATGAGTTTTTCTTCAATGATCAACTCATGATCACTACTAACGATGGCTATGCTTTTGCAGAAGGCGCAAGAGATATGATAGCGGGGTTTCACCAACCTAATGATTTATCATATTTTGGAAGTTCACTTTCTACTTTAACTTATTGGATTTATAGTATATTGCCTTTTAGCTTTGAAAGTATTATTTTATATATGAGTACTTTCTTTGCTTCTTTGATTGTTGTGCCTATTATACTAATCGCAAGAGAATACAAACTCACCACTTATGGGTTCATAGCAGCTTTGCTTGCTAGTATTGCAAATAGCTATTACAATCGTACAATGAGTGGGTATTATGATACTGATATGCTTGTTTTGGTTTTACCAATGCTCATTTTATTAAGCTTTATACGATTAACCATCAATAAAGATATCTTTACTTTACTTTTAAGCCCTATTTTTATCATGATTTATTTATGGTGGTATCCTTCAAGCTATTCTTTGAATTTTGCCATGATAGGACTTTTTGGATTATACACACTTATACTACACCGAAAAGAAAAGATTTTTTACCTTGCCATTGCTTTAATGATCATAGCTTTAAGTATGTTAGCATGGCAATATAAACTTGCATTGATTGTATTATTATTTGCTATTTTTGCCTTTAAAGAAGAAAAAATCAATTTTTATATGATTTGGGCTTTGATTTTTGCAAGTATTTTGATTTTATTTATAAGCGGTGGCTTAGATCCTGTTTTATACCAACTCAAATTTTATGTCTTTAAAGCCGCTGATGTGCAAAATTTAAAAGATGCGGCTTTTATATATTTTAATGTTAATGAAACTATTATGGAAGTAAATACTATCGATCCTGAAGTATTTATGCAAAGAATTAGCTCTAGTGTTTTAGTATTTCTTCTTTCTTTTGTAGGTTTTATTTTATTTTGTAAAGACCATAAAAGCATGCTTTTAGCTTTACCTATACTTGCATTAGGATTTATGGCTTTAAGAGCGGGGCTTCGATTTACCATTTACGCGGTTCCTGTTATGGCTTTAGGTTTTGGTTATTTTTTATATGTATTTTTTCATTTTTTAGAAAAAAAACAAATCAAACTAAGCTTGAAAAACAAAAATATCTTACTAATACTAATCACATTTTTTAGTATTAGCCCTGCTTTAATGCATATATATTCTTATAAGTCTTCCACTGTTTTCACTTCTTATGAAGCTCAAATTTTAAATAATTTAAAAAGCAAAGCACAAAGAGAAGACTATGTTATTGCATGGTGGGACTATGGATATCCTATCCGTTATTATAGTGATGTCAAAACCTTAATCGATGGCGGTAAACACCTAGGAAAAGATAACTTCTTTTCTTCTTTTGTTTTAAGTAAAGAGCAAACACCAGCTGCTAATATGGCAAGGCTTAGCGTAGAATATACAGAAAAATCCTTTAGTGAGCATTATCCTGATGTTTTAAAAGCTATGGTTAAAGATTACAACCAAACAAATGCCACAAGCTTTTTAGAGAGTTTAAATGACAAAAACTTTCAATTTGACACTAATAAAACAAGAGATGTTTACATCTATATGCCTTATAGAATGTTGCGTATTATGCCTGTGGTAGCTCAATTTGCCAATACAAACCCAGACAGTGGCGAACAAGAAAAAAGCTTGTTTTTCTCTCAAGCTAATGCCATAGCACAAGATAAAACTACAGGATCAGTTATGCTTGATAATGGCGTAGAAATCATCAATGATTTTAGAGCTTTAAATCTAGAAGGTACAACCATACCTTTAAAAGCCTTTGTGGATATAGAATCAATCACCAATGGCAAGTTCTACTATAGTGAGATTGATCCAAAAGCACAAATTTACCTACTGTTTTTAAGAGAATACAAAAGCTTTGTTATTTTAGATGAAAGTCTTTATAATAGTGCTTATATACAAATGTTTTTACTTAATCAATATGATCAAGATTTATTTGAACAAATCACCAATGATGCAAGAGCAAAAATTTATAGGTTAAAAAGATGAGAATAGGAATTTTAACTCATAGTGCAATGAGTGTGTATTATTTTCGCCTTGCACTCATTAAAGCCCTAGAAAAAAACCACCATGAAGTGATAATCATCACTCCCAAAGATGATTTTGCCATAAAATTACAAGAATTAGGCTACAAGGTTTGCTTTTATGATTTGGCAAGATCAAGCGTAAATCCTTTGGTGGTATTTAAAAACCTACTAAGTTTGAAAAACATACTCAAAGATTTAAATTTAGATCTTTTACAAGCAAGTGCACACAAAAGCAATACAACAGGTATCATAGCAGCTAAAATGGCAGGCATTCAATATACTTTTGGCTTAGTTGAAGGCCTAGGGAGTTTTTATATCGATAATGATTTTAAAAGCAAACTAGTAAGAACAAGCATTAACCTACTCTATAAAATTTCTTTTAAACTTGCTAATGGCTTTATCTTTGTCAATGATAGCAATGCTTTATTTATGAAAAATCTAGGATTAAAAGAAGAAAAAATCAAGATCATCAAGTCCGTCGGTGTTAATTTAAAACAATTCTTACCTTTAAAAATTAGTACTGAAGAAAAACAAGCTTTTTTAAAAGAACACCATATACCTGATAAACCCATTGTGCTAATGATATCAAGAGCGCTTTGGCATAAGGGTATTAAAGAATTTTACGAAGCGAGTAAAATTTTAAAAGATAAGGCAAATTTTATCTTAGTAGGTGGGGCTGATGATAATAAATCTTGCGCACCAATGGATTTTTTAAACTCGGCTAATGTTTTTTACTTAGGAGCAAGAAGTGATATTGCGCATTTATTAAACCTGTGTGATATTTTTGTTTTACCAAGCTATAAAGAGGGTTATCCACGAACCGTTTTAGAAGCACAAGCATGTAAAAAAGCATGCGTAGTTAGCGATGCAGAAGGTTGCATAGAAGCGGTAAGCAATGCCATAGATGGACTAGTTTGTAAAAGCCAAGACAGTAATGATTTAGCAGAAAAAATTCAAATTTTACTAGAAGATGAAAAACTAAGAAATACTTTAGCGCAAAATGGCTTTCTTAGGGCGCAAAATTATGATGAAAATATCATAGCTTTGAAATATCTTGATTTTTATAGAGGTTTTGCAAATGTATAAAAATGGTTTGAAACGAGTATTTGACTTTATATTGGCTTTAATTTTATTAGTTATTTTTTTACCTTTTATAGTGCTTATTGGCATTGTTTTAAAAATCGTTCAAGGTAGCGTACTTTTTAAACAAGCAAGACCTGGCTTAAACGAAAAAATATTTTATATCTATAAATTTAAAACTATGAGTGATGAAAAAGATGAAAACGGGGAATTACTTCCTGATGCATTACGCCTAAAACCTTTTGGAAAACTAGTTAGAAGCTTGAGTTTAGATGAATTGCCACAACTTTTTAATGTGTTAAAAGGCGATATGAGCTTTATAGGTCCAAGACCTTTACTTGTAGAATACCTACCCTTATACAACCAAGAACAAAAAAAACGCCATGATGTAAGACCGGGTATTACAGGTTGGGCGCAAATTAATGGGCGAAACGCTATCTCTTGGGAACAAAAATTTAAATACGATGTTGAATATGTACATAATTGCTCTTTTTTATTTGATCTTAAAATCTTTTTTATGACTATTGTTAAAGTGCTTAAAAGAAGTGGAGTCAACAAAGAAGGTGTTGTCACAACGGATAAATTCAATGGACACAACTAAAAGTATTTATATATATGGTACAGGAGGGCACAGTTTAGTCTGTGTTGATGTAGCTAAAAATCTAGGATATAAAAAAATCATTTTTCTAGATGATAATAAAGGATTAAAATACCATTCAAACTTAGAAAAACATGATATGTTTATTGCTATTGGAGCTAATCATATCCGAGAAAAACTTTTCAAAAAAGCGAAAGAAGATGGATTTAGATTAGTAAATTTGATACACAAAAGTGCTATTATTAGTCCTAGTGCTTTTTTAGATGATGAGGGTATATTAATCATGCCAAATGTCGTAGTTAATGCTAAAGCTAGCATTGCAAAAGGTGTGATCTTAAATACTGCTTGTGTGATTGAGCATGAGTGTTTTGTAGGTGAGTTTAGCCATATTAGCGTTGGAGCCAAACTGGCTGGAGTGGTTAAAATAGGCAAACGTTGTTTTTTAGGAGTAAACTCAAGTGTTATTCCTTGTGTAACTTTATGTGATGATATAACTTTAGGTGCAGGTGGAGTGGTCGTTAAAGACTTAAAGTCTAAAGGCATTTATGCTGGAGTTCCTGCCAAAAAAATAAAGGAGGCAAAATGAGATTTTTTTTATCAGCACCACATATGAGTGGTAAAGAATTAGAATACATACACAAAGCTTTTGAAAGCAACTATATAGCACCTTTAGGTGAGTTTGTAAATGCCTTAGAACAAAGTATTAAAGACTACACAAAAAGCTCTAATGCTCTTGCTCTAAATGCAGCCACAGCAGCTATTCATTTAGCTTTAAGAGTTTTAGGCATTAAAGAAGGCGATGTGGTTTTAGCCTCAAGTTTTACCTTTATCGCTTCAGTAGCTCCAATCTCATACATGAATGCTACGCCAGTGTTTATTGATTGTGATGAAACTTATAATTTAGATGTAAATTTATTAAAAAAAGCTATCAAAGAAAGTCCTAAAAAGCCAAAAGCACTCATTTTAACTCATCTTTATGGCAATGCCTCTAAAATGGATGAGATTGTCCAAATTTGCAAAGAAAATGAAATTTTCTTGATCGAAGATGCTGCAGAAGCTTTAGGAAGCTTTTATAAAAATAAAGCTTTAGGGACTTTTGGAGATTTTGGAGTATATTCATTTAATGGCAATAAAATCATCACAACAGGTGGCGGTGGTATGCTTGTAAGTGAAAATCATGCTAATCTTGAAAAAGCAAGATTTTACAGTACCCAAGCTAGAGAAAACTGTCTTCACTATGAACATAAAGAATACGGTTATAACTATAGAATGAGTAACATCCTAGGCGCAATCGGAACTGCTCAAATGGAGGTTTTAGAAGAAAGAGTAAGTAAAAAGCGTGAAATTTACAGCTGGTATAAAGAATTTTTAAATGGTACTTTTACTTTTTTAGATGAACTTGAAAACACCAAATCTAATCGTTGGTTAAGTACTGCTTTACTTAATTTTGATTCAAATAAATTAAATACTTATGAAAAACACTATATTTGCGATCATAAAGCAGTCAAAATTCAAGATAAAATTTTAAAAATCATACAAGTTCTAAAAGATAATCAAATCGAAAGTCGTCCACTTTGGAAGCCTATGCATTTGCAAGAACTCTATAAAGGTTGCAGCGCTTATTTAAATGGAAATAGTGAGTTTTTCTTTAGTAATGGAATTTGCCTTCCAAGTGCAACCACTATGAGTAAAGCTGATGTAGAAGAAGTTTCTATTTTAATCTTAAATACCCTAAAGGACTAAGATGGATTACAAAAGCAAACGCCTAGGTTTTTTTCTAGGTGCAGATATCTTACTTTTTGTTATAAGTATTTATTTATCTTTTTCTTTACGCTTTAGTGCAGATATCCCAAGTGAGTTTTACGAGGGAATGTTTAAAAGTGCTGTGATTTTAATTTTGCTTAAAATTCTTTTTCTAGCTTTTTTTAGAATTTATCAAGTTGCATGGAGATTTTTTTCTCTAAATGAAGCACGTAAGCTAGTTATCGCTTTGGCTTTAGCTGAACTTGTATTTTTAGCGATTTATTATTTTTATGATGATTTTTTTAATCCCTTCCCAAGAAGTGTTATAGGAATAGACTTTGTTTTATCATGTATGTTAATTGGAAGTTTACGCATTGGCAAAAGAATGATTGTAGATTTTAGAAAACCAAAATACAACGAAGAACACCCTTGTATTGTAGTAGGTGCTACCTCAAAAGCTTTGCATTTGCTAAAAGGTGCTAAAGAAGGAAGCTTGGGACTTTTTCCTGTAGCTGTGGTAGATGAACGCACTAATTTAATAGGTACTTATTGTGATAAATTTATAGTTGAAGAAAAAGAAACGATTAGAAAATATACCGCCAAAGGCATTCATACTGCCATTATTGCTTTAAAACTCGAACAAGAAGAATTAAAAAAGCTTTTTGATGAGCTTATCGCTTATGGGATTAACGATATAAAGCTTTTTTCTTTTACGCAAAATGAAGCAAGAGACATAAGCATCGAAGATTTACTGGCACGTAAACCAAAAGACTTAGACAATGCTTGCGTGATTGATTTTATTAAAGATAAAGTGGTTTTAGTTAGTGGCGCTGGTGGAACTATAGGAAGTGAGCTTTGCAAACAATGTATTAAATTTGGTGCAAAACACTTAATTATGTTAGATCATAGCGAATATAATTTATATAAAATCAATGAAGAATTAAGCTTGTATAAAGAAAAAATCGAACCTATTATGATGAGCATATTAGACAAAGAAGCTTTAGAAAAACTTTTACAAGAAAAAAACATAGACTTGATTTTACATGCAGCAGCTTATAAACATGTACCTTTGTGTGAGCAAAATCCACATTCAGCTATTTTAAATAACATCATAGGTACTAAAAATTTAATCGAACTTGCAAAAACTTATAAGGTTGCTAAATTTGTTATGATAAGTACAGACAAAGCCGTAAGACCAACTAATATCATGGGTTGTACGAAAAGAATTTGCGAATTATACGCATTAAGCTCAAGTTGTGAAAATTTTGAAGTAGCATGTGTGCGTTTTGGTAACGTTTTGGGTTCAAGTGGAAGCGTAATACCTAAATTTAAAGCTCAAATTGCAGCTAATGAGCCACTTACACTTACCCATCCTGATATAGTACGTTATTTTATGTTAGTGGATGAAGCTGTACAACTTGTTTTGCAAGCTGCAGCTATTGCAAAAGGTGGAGAGTTGTTTGTACTTGATATGGGTGAACCTGTAAAAATTATGGATTTAGCTAAAAAAATGCTTTTGCTTTCTAACAAAAAACTAGAAATCAAAATCACAGGACTTAGAAAAGGTGAGAAGCTTTATGAAGAACTTCTAATTCATGAAAATGATTTAAAAACCCAATATGAAAGTATTTTTGTAACAACAAGTGAGATAAAAGATTTAAATATTTTAAATCAAGAAATAGAAAAATTACTCCAAAGTACAGATCCTGCTAAAGTTTTAAAAGAGATCGTGCCTGAATTTAATCATAATAAAAATGGAGAGTGATTAAATTCTAATTTTATTTTTAAATGGTATAATATAATCTTTAATTGATTAATAAAAATAAAAACGATACAATTACATCTTATGTAATTAGATCGAAATAAAGGAAAAAAAGTGAAATTATTAGTAGTTGATGATAGTTCTACCATGAGAAGAATAATCAAAAACACTCTTGTAAGATTAGGTCATAAAGATGTTTTAGAAGCTGAGCATGGTGTAGAAGCTTGGGATTTACTTTCACAAAATGATGATATTAAAGTTTTAATTACTGATTGGAATATGCCTGAAATGAATGGACTAGAACTAGTTAAAAAAGTAAGAGCGGAAGAAAAATATGCTGATATGCCTATTATCATGGTAACAACAGAAGGTGGTAAGGCAGAGGTTATCACAGCCTTAAAAGCAGGTGTAAATAACTATATTGTAAAACCTTTTACACCTCAAGTATTAAAAGAAAAACTTGAAGATGTTTTAGGAACAAACGAAGGCTAATTATAAGTTTTTATGCAAACACATTATTACGAACTTTTTTTTCAAACAGATAAGGAATACTTAAATTTATTCCTTGATCTTGTTTTTTCTCTAGATATAGATGCCATAGAAGAAAAAAATAATGGTGTTTATATACGCTCAGAAGAAGATATAGAACTCATTCAAATAGCCCTGCAAAGCTTTCATCAAAAATTATGTGAAAAATTTAATACTCAGATTTATTTTTATTCTACTTTAGAAAAAAAAGAAAATAAAAACTGGATAGAAGAGTATAAAAAAGGCATACAAGCTTTAACTATTGACAATATTCACATTCACACCACTTGGCAAAAATCAAAACAAGATAAAATCAACATTATTATAGATCCTGCTTTAGCTTTTGGTTCAGGACATCATGAAAGTACTTACACTTGTATAGAATTTTTACAAAAATACACAGATAATTCTAAATTTTGTTTAGATGTGGGTTGTGGAAGTGGGATTTTAAGCATCATCATGGCAAAACTTGGTGCAAAAGTACAAGCATGCGATACAGATGAACTAGCTATAGTTGCTAGCAAAGAAAACGCACAATTAAACCACGTAAACTTTAATGATATTTGGGTAGGCTCCGTTAATAAAAGCTTACATAAATATGATATAGTAGTAGCAAATATCATCGCTGATATTTTAATCATACTAGAAAAAGATTTAAAAGAAAAAACCAAAGAAGGCGGAATTTTAATCTTATCTGGTATTTTAAACAAATATGAAGAAAGAATTAAAGATAAATTCAAAGATTTAACTTTGTTGGAATGCAAACACAAAGGAGAATGGTTGAGTTTAGCTTACAAAAAGGAAATAAAATAATGAATAAAAAGTCAAACGATCCAAAAGATAATCCAAACAATAATAGCTTTTTCAATAGAAATCCTATTTTTATTTTTGCTCTTTTTGCTATTGTGATGATTCTTTTATTTAAAGGATTTTCAGATGATGGTAACATGGGCATTATGGGCGGAGAAAATACCAAAAAGGTTACTTATTCTGAATTAAAAACCTTAATCGAAAACAATCAAATCGCCCAAGTTAACATAGGTCAAACCACCATCAAAGCGGTTTCTAAAGCAGGAAATATGGTATATATCACTAAAAAAGTTGCAAATGATGCCACTTTTGTACCTTTGCTTGATTCAAAAGGTGTTTCATATGGAGCTTTTAACGAGAGTAATTGGTTTATAGATATCTTGCTTTCTTGGGTTTTACCAGTGTTTATTTTCTTTGGTATATGGATGTTTTTAGCTTCTCGTATGCAAAAAAATATGGGCGGATCTATACTTGGCATAGGAAGTTCTAAAAAACTTGTAAATTCAGAAAAGCCAAAAGTTAAATTTAATGATGTAGCTGGCGTAGAAGAAGCAAAAGAAGAAGTTAAAGAAATAGTTGATTTTCTAAAATACCCTGAAAGATACATCAATCTTGGTGCAAAAATTCCAAAAGGTCTTTTACTTGTGGGTCCTCCAGGTACAGGTAAAACTCTACTTGCAAAAGCTGTTGCAGGTGAAGCTGATGTGCCATTTTTTAGTGTATCAGGCTCATCTTTTATAGAAATGTTTGTAGGGGTTGGTGCTTCAAGAGTAAGGGACTTATTTGAAAATGCAAAAAAAGAAGCTCCTGCTATTGTTTTTATAGATGAAATTGATGCTATAGGTAAATCGCGTGCGGCAAGCGGCATGATGGGTGGAAATGATGAGAGGGAACAAACTTTAAATCAACTTCTAGCAGAAATGGATGGCTTTGGAACCGAAAGTTCTCCGGTAATTGTATTAGCCGCTACTAATCGTCCTGAAGTACTTGATGCGGCTTTACTTAGACCTGGACGTTTTGATAGACAAGTTTTAGTAGATAAGCCTGATTTTAAAGGCAGATGTGATATTTTAAAAGTTCATATGAAAGATGTTAAAATTTCACCTGAAGTAAAAGTAGAAGATATCGCAAGATTAACAGCAGGTCTTGCAGGTGCTGATTTAGCAAATATCATCAATGAAGCAGCTTTACTTGCGGGTAGAGATTCTAAAAAACATGTAGAACAAAAAGACTTAGTTGAAGCAGTAGAAAGAGCTATAGCAGGACTTGAGAAAAAATCACGTAGAATTAATGATAAAGAGAAAAAAATCGTAACTTATCATGAATGCGGCCATGCTTTAATCGCTGAAACCACAAAAGGTGCTAAAAAAGTAAGTAAAGTTTCTGTTATACCGCGTGGTTTAGCAGCCTTAGGATATACGCTCAATACACCTGAAGAAAATAAATTTTTAATGCAAAAACACGAGCTTTTGGCTGAAGTTGATGTACTTTTAGGAGGACGTGCAGCTGAAGAAATTTTCATTAAAGAAATTTCAACTGGTGCAAGCAATGACCTTGAACGTGCAACTGATATCATAAAAGCTATGATTTCTATGTACGGTATGAGTGAAATCGCAGGTTTAATGGTGCTTGAAAAACAAAGAAATACTTTCTTAAGTGGTGGACAAACCATCAAAGATTATTCTGATAAAATGGCTCAAGATTTAGATGAGTATGTGAAGAAAACCTTAGATGAACGCTATGCGGGTGTAAAAGAAATTTTAAAAACTTATAGCGGTGCTATAGAAGTAATGGTACAAGCACTCTATGAAGAAGAAACTATTGATGGTGCTAAAGTAAGAGAGATTATTAAAAATTATGAGGAAGAAAACAATCTTCCAACACACTTAGAAGAAAAAGAGCAAGAAGTTACCAAGGATAACTAATGAAAACAAATTTTATTGCAAAGGCTGGTTGGAATTTACTTATAGTTCTAGCTATAGTTTTTGCAATAGCTCAATTTATATGGGGATTTTCTTGGCTTTTATGGTGTATTTTTATACTTTTTGCTTGTCTTTTTAGAACTAGTAAAATCGATTATATAGCAGATCCAAATACCATCATAGCTCCTATAGAAGGAAAAATAAAATGCATTAAAGCAAGCTCATATAAAGAGCTTGGTGAATGCATAGAAGTACAAATTATAAATAATATCATCCACCAAGGCAATATCATAACTCCACTTGATATGGATATAGAAGAAACTAGGATAAGACATGGACTTTTTTTATGTCCATTTATGAAAAATACAAATTTAATGGGTGAAAGAATGTTATTTTTAGCACGCTCTAAAAGTAAACAATGGGCCTTGCGTATCATTTTTGGCACCTTAAATAAAAAAGTTCATATTGATGATTTTGGTCATCATTTAAACCATGGTCAAAACATCGGCTTTATGTTTGATGGTAGTGTAAGTTTACTACTTCCAAAAGATACTAGAATTTGCGTAAATGAAAATGATAAAGTACGCATTGGTGCATTGATAGGGTATTTAAATCCATGAATTTTAAACTAATTTATATTTTACCTAATCTTTTTACAGCTGCTTCCATATTTTTAGGCATTATTTCGGTGATTGCTTCTATTAATCAAAATTTTGATAAAGCATTAATTTATATCATTTTATCATTAATTTGCGATGGTTTAGATGGGCGTGTGGCAAGAGCTACAAATTCAACTTCTAAATTTGGAGTTGAATTTGATTCATTGGCAGATTTGATCGCTTTTGGTGTTGCGCCTGCTATACTTTTTTATATGAGTATAGGTTATGAGTATGGTCGTTTTGGCTCTTTGATAGCGGGTTTATTTGTGGTATTTGGTGCTATACGTTTAGCAAGATTTAATGTAACCACAGGTACTTATGAACCTTCAGTTTTTATAGGACTTCCTATACCAACGGCTGCAGTTGTAAGTGCATTATGGGTTGGTGCTTATTTGTATTATGATTTTTTACATAACTTTTCTTTGATGATAGTATGTATTCAAATCCTTTTAGCTTTTTTAATGGTCAGTAACATAAGATACCCAAGTTTCAAAAAGATTGATCTAAAAAGAGCAAATGTATTAAAAGTGTTAATTCTTCTAGTAATCTTATTTTCTATGCTTTATTTGTACTTTTTAGAAAGTGCTTTAATTGTAGCAAGTTTATACGTATGCTATGGACTTGTGCGTAGTTTTTTTACTTTAATGCGTAAATTTAAAAAAGATTAGATTTTATTTTCACTTCATTTTTTAATAAATATTTTTTATTTTAAAAAAGGAGTTAAAAAATGAATAAGAACAAATTATTCAGACAAATTCACATTTATATTAGTTTATTTTTCCTACCTTTGGCTTTTTTATATGCGCTTACAGGTTTTGCATATTTAGCAGGTTTTAACGGAGAAAGTGGTGCTAAAGTTCAAAATTACAAAGTTCAAGCTATTATCCAAGAAGGTGCTGAAGCTGAATTTTTAATTGATTTTTTACAGAAAAATAACTTAAAACTTCCATTATCTCTAGAGCCTAAACTCAATAAAAAAAATGGAGCCATAGAGCTTGGTATCATCAACTATACTGCTAGTATTCTTAAAATTTCAGAAAATAATTATAAGATTACTACCAAAACAAGAAGCTTACTTGGTAACATGGTTTTGCTACATAAAGACAAAGGTATGTGGTATTTTTCTGTGCTTGGATTGGCTTTTGCACTTGCTATGATAATCCTTTATATTTCAGGGCTTTTAATCACTATCATAACTATACACAAAGATAGAAGCAAGCAAATAGCGGTTTTGAGTGCTGGTTTTATTATAACTTTAATCATAGCTTATCTTAGTGTATAAATTTAAGGTATATCTTATAATCAATAAGATATACTTTCTATTTTAACATGGACAGATGGGTGAGTGGCTGAAACCACACCCCTGCTAAGGGTGCAGATCTTAACGGGTCTCGAGGGTTCAAATCCCTCTCTGTCCGCCACTTATAAAATCCATTTCTTTCATCTATTATAATAGTTTTTATTGTTATAATTAACACTATTAAACTTAATAAATCTAAAGGCAAGCTTCACATACTATGCAATTTTACGCTTCTATTGATTTAAAATCTTTTTATGCTTCAGCTGAATGCGTTTTAAGAAATTTAGATCCTTTAACAACTAATCTTATTGTAGCAGATGAATCAAGAACGGATAAAACTATCATACTAGCTGTTTCACCTGCACTAAAAACTTATAATATACCTGGTAGATTAAGACTTTTTGAGTTTAAACAAAAAATCCATTCAATTAATAAAGAAAGATTAAAACAAGCTCAAAGACATCACTTCAAAGCTAAAAGTTTTAATACATTAGAACTAAAAAATGATTTAAATTTAGAATTAGATTACATCATAGCTAAACCTAGAATGGCTACTTATATAGAATTTAGCACAAAAATATATAATATTTATTTGAAGTATTTTGATGCTAAAGATATCCATATATACTCTATTGATGAAGTTTTTATTGATCTTAGTTCTTATCTTGAAAAATACAAACTTTCAGCTTATGAGCTACTTACTAAGGTTTTACTTGATATTTTACATAAAAGTAAAATTACTGCAACAGCAGGCATAGGCACAAATTTATACTTAGCTAAAATTGCCATGGATACACTTGCCAAAAGACAAAAAGTAGATGAAAATGGCTTGCTTATAGCCTTTCTAGATGAAAAATTATATAGATACAAAATGTGGGATCATAGACCATTAAAAGATTTTTGGCGCATAGGTAAGGGTTTAGCATTAAAGCTCGAAAATTTAAATATTCATACTATGGGGGATCTTGCAAGATTTTCTTTAAAACACGAAGCTTTACTTTATAAACACTTCGGTGTTAATGCTGAACTTTTAATCGATCATGCATGGGGTGTTGAAACTTGCACGATGAAAGATATTAAAAACTACAAATCACAAAATCACTCTAAAGTCATGGCTAAGGTTTTACCTTTTGCATATGATAACAATCAAGCAATGAAAGTTTTAAAAGAACTTGTTGACCATTTAGTACTTGAACTTATTCAAAATAACCTTAAAACAAATCATATTACGCTAGATATACAATATGATAAAAGCAATTTAGAAAATTCAAACCTTTTAGCATCTTATGAAGGAACTATTACTAAAGATAATTATGGAAGAACTATACCCAAAAATGCTCATGGAAGTATAAATTTAGAAAATTTTACCCATTCTTTAAAAATTATCAATAAAAAAACCTTAGAACTTTTTTGCATAATCAGCGATAAAAACTTGAGCATTAGAAAAATCAGCCTAAGTTTAAATAATATCACAGATAAAGTACAAGAAAATTTCCAAGAATTAAATTTATTTAGTGATTTTAATGCAATTTCACAAGAGAAAAATCAACTTGAAAAAGAAGAAAAACTCCAAAAAGCAAGACTTCAAATCATGCAAAAATTTGGCAAAAAAGCTATTTTAAAAGCTTCAAGCTTGGATGATGAGACTAAAGAAATTACTTCTTTAATAGGAGGTCATAATGCATGATGATTATAAAGATATAATAGACATAAAATATCAAAAATCAAAACAATTTCCACCAATGTCAAGAGAAAAAAGAGCGGCGCAATTTGCTCCATTTTCAGTACTAAATGGTTTTAGCAAAGCTATTTTAAAAACACAAAAAGATATGGAAGAAACATTAGAAAAAAGCAAATATCAAGAAGAAAGTTAACTTTCTTCTTGAAGTTGTATTATCTTGCGTTAGAGTACTTCTCAAACTCTCCACTTTCATCGATTTCATTGCCATAAAGTTTGTGTAATTCATAGTAATATTTTACAAATTCTTTACACTCATCATTAAGTGGTAAAAATACCCCATCTTCTAAAACACAAAATTCATCTAGATAGTTTTTAGCATCTTCTTTTAGTATATAATGTCTTGCTAGCTTATAGTAATTTTGCATAAATACAGCCTTAAAACTCTCATATGCTTCTTCGTCAAATTTAATGTTTAATTTCTCATTTGCAAAAGATAGCACCCCTGATTTAAACAACAATGACAAATGAATCAAACCTTCTGTATAATAAGGCTTAACCTCCTCTACTCTTTGCCAAGAAATCAATCCTATAGCCCTTTTAATAAGCTCATAAAATACAGGAAGCTTTAAATCATCTTCTTCATGCAAAAAGAAATTCACAAGCCCACCTGCAGTGGCTTTAAACTCTTCTATATTTTTAAACACACCACTTTCATTCATTTTCTTTTCACTATCATTTGCCACAAAGAAAATATGCCCAAACTCATGACCTATAGTAGAAACTTCATAAATTCTTTTCCATAGTTTTTCATTATAAAATAAAATTTCTCTACCATAATCTAAAAATTCTTTTTCAAACACCATAGAAGAAAGCTTCATAAAAGGCTTGGTTTTAGCATTTTCATAAACATAATTTAAAAAAGCAAAGATCTTTTTACCTGCTATATTACTTACATACTCATCATTTGGTACTACTTGAGCAGAAAAAAGTCCCTTAAGCTCTGCTCCATAAAAAATCATAGGCATACAAATATAAAGCTGAGTTTTCTCAAGATTAAAATTCACTTCATCAAACAAAACCTCATCTTCTTCATCTAAATTTGCATACACCATTGCAAAGCTTTCTTTGATTTTATCTTTAAACTCACCCCCATTAAAATCACTCATATCTTCTAAGCGTATATCCCACTCAAGTGCTACTGCATGTGTATAAGAGTCTTCATAGTATTCTAAAGGATGACCAATTTGTAATGGGCATTTTACTTCCATCCATGCAAGTTCTGCTTCTTGCCATTTTTTAACTACCTCGTTATTGTCTTTTTCACAAAAAGCAAATTTTAATTTTTCTATATAATCAATATAAGCATTTTTTTCATCATCTAGCGCACAATTTCTTAGTTTTTCTAAAAGTTTATCAAACTCATATTCAAGCTTTAAAACTTCATTTTCAAAAGCTTTTGCATAAGGTAAAAATTTCCAAATAGTCCCTATTTTGACTAAAGCCCCATAGCTTCTTTCACAAATTTCCCCATCTTGGTTAAACTGATAAAGTTCATTTTGTTTTAAAAACTCCAAAGCATCGCTTAAATTTGGAAATTGTTCTTTTAAGATTTTATTATTTGTATCTAAAATTTGCTTACTCCAAACAAGCTCAAAGGAATTCATTACCACGCCTATATTATGCACACCTTGAGCTAAAGCCAAATAAAACTCATCAAGTAAATTTTTATTCTTAATCTCATCAATTAAATCTTGGTGCTCTACTTCATAAAAAGCTCTTACTAAAGAAAAAACTTTATATTTTATTTGAGCAATTTCTTCTTCACTTAAACCTTTTTTCTCAAGCTCTTGAACTAAATTTTCCTCTTTTAAATCCACCAAGCGACGCAACATTGCCAAAACATTGCTTTTTTCATTTTCAAGATTAGCCAGTTCTAAAGTTCTATCTATCAAAGGGTGACTTTGATTAGTTTGAAGTATATTATAAAGACTATTGATATTTTGTTTCCTATTTTTCACAATTTTTGCTATTTGCTTAAAATCATTCATTTTTTACCTTTCTTTATTTTTAAAACTTAATTATAATGTTTTTTTTAAAACACAAGGAGAATGCATGAAAGATATGGGAGAACCTAAGCTAAGAGTTATAGCCATGCCAAGCAATACAAACCCTGCTGGTAATATCTTTGGTGGTTGGATCATGTCACAAATTGATCTAGCTGGAGCCATTGCTGCAAGAGAACTTTCCCCTCAAAGAGTAGTAACCGTAGCAGTGGATAAGATCATTTTTAAAGAACCAATTTTCGTAGGTGATTTGGTATCTTGTTATGCAAAAATCATCAAAGCAGGTAATACTTCTATCACCGTAGCAGTAGAAGTAGTTACCCAAAGAGCTAATGATTATGGCCGTGTATATTGCATGCATGTAACTTCAGCTGTAGTAACTTATGTAAGCGTAGATAAAGATGGAAATAAATTTCCTATTGATGCGGATTTAAAAAGATTACACGGCTTTTGATATATTTTATTGTATTTTTAAAAAAAATTTTATATCATCACAAAAAACTTTCTAAGGCTTATATATGCGTGGATATAAAATATTTTCTGGTTCAGCAAATGAGGAATTTGCTAAAAAAATCTCAAAATACCTTTCACTACCTCTAAGCAATGCAGGTGTGAAGCGTTTTAGTGATGGTGAAATTAGCATTCAAATAGATGAGAGCGTGCGTGGTAAAGATGTATTTATCATACAAAGCACTTGTGCTCCAACTAATGATAATTTAATGGAGCTTTTAATCATGACAGATGCTCTGCGTCGCTCAAGCGCAAGCTCTATCACGGCTATCATTCCTTATTTTGGTTATGCTAGACAAGATAGAAAAGCAAGTCCTAGGGTGCCTATTACTGCAAAATTAGTAGCAAATCTCATTGAATCAGCAGGAGTGGATAGAGTAGCCACCATAGACTTACATGCTGGACAAATTCAAGGCTTTTTTGATATACCTGTGGATAATCTTTATGGAAGTATTATTTTTAATGATTATATCAAAAATAAAAACTATAAAAATCCTATCATCGCAAGTCCTGACATAGGCGGTATAGCAAGAGCTAGAAGCGTAGCAAAAGCTTTAGGACTTGATATTGTTATAGTAGATAAAAGACGTGAAAAGGCCAATGAAAGCGAAGTAATGAACATCATCGGTGATGTAAAAGATAAAGAAGTAATTTTAGTAGATGATATTATCGATACAGCAGGAACCATCGTAAAAGCTGCTGAAGTATTTAAAAGCAAAGGTGCAAAGTCTGTAATAGCTTGCTGTACTCACCCTGTACTTAGTGGTGTAGCGTATGAGAGAGTAGCCAAAGATGCGCTTGATGAGCTAGTAGTAACTGACACTATACCTTTAAAACAACAAATGGATAAAATCAAAGTCCTAAGCGTAGCACCTATTTTTGGTGAGGTAATACGCAGAGTTTATCATAACGAGAGTGTGAATTCTTTATTTGTATAATAGTTTTATGGGTTAATTCCATAAAACTATATTTTTTAGCTTTTTCTAATTTTTTCCGCTTTTAAGAGCAATTTTCATATAATAAACTATAATCAATTAAAAAAGGAAAACAATAAATGCTAAAAGATAAATTATTGCAGGATTTAGAAGAACATTTTGAAACTCTAGGACAAGTTAGAAACTTAGCACAAATTTACGATGAGAAATTATTTGTTTATCTTTTAGAAGAAAGTAAATATAAAGAAGAATTTAAAAGTAGATTTTTTCTTTTTAGCAAAAAAACTTTGGTTTTTAAGCTTGATGATTTTTTAAATTTTTTAGATCTTAGAAGCTTGGGTGGTAGCTTTACAAGCTATGCTAATAAAATAGGACTGGCAAATAAAACAAAATCTCTTTTAAAAACAAATAACGAAGTAGTATTAAATTTTGCTTTTAAAGATGGTGTTATAAAAGGCGGACAAAGCAAGGATGAGCAAAAAACACAAGAAATATTTTTTAATGAAATACTAGCCTGTGATGAATTAGATGTTTTATTTATCCCAAAGGCTTTGTGTAATTTTGAACTCATAGGGGGGGGGGATTTAAAAAATTCACTTTTAGATAATAATTTACTTCTTAAAGGAAATAATCTTTTAGCCTTATATTCTTTAAAAAAACTCTATGCAAATAAAATAAAATTAATCTACATTGATCCACCTTATAATACAGGTAATGATAGTTTTAAATATAACGATAAATTTAATCATTCTACTTGGCTTACTTTTATGAAAAATCGCCTTGAAATAGCTAAAGAATTTTTAAAAGATGATGGTGTAATTTTTGTACAATGTGATGATAATGAGCAAGCTTATTTAAAAGTGCTGATGGATGAAATTTTTGGCAAGGATAATTATTTAAGAACAATTAATATCAAAAAGAAACAGTCAGCTGGTGTAGGACAAGATGCATTTATTTTAGATGTTACTGAATATATTATTGTATACTGTAAAAATAAAAATAGCTTTACATATAACAAATTTTATATAAATGTTGATTTTGATGAAAAGCAAATGAAAAATTACAAAAATTATATAATCATTAAAGATAAAATCTTACTAAAAGAAAAAAATGACCAAACATGTGGCATGCTGAAAATATATAAACTTGATTATGAAATTTGTAAAGCAACTAATTTAACACATGAAAAATTCATAGAAAATTTTAATAGCCACTTTACAACATATAATCCACAAAGCACATTTGCTAAAAGAATGATTGCTAGTTTAGATAAAAATTTTTACGAAGTTGAATATAAACCCATAAGAGGGAAAAATCAAAATCAAAATACTAGTGTGTATTTTTACAATAAAAGAATTGTTCAAATGTTACATTCTATTGCTTATATCAGAAAAAATAAGATAATAAAAAAGCAAATCCTTGATAATTTTTGGAGTGATATTAGCTGGGATATTATAGGTGATCAAGGAGATGTAGAATTTAAAAATGGAAAAAAACCTGAAGCACTACTTCAAAGAATAATCGAAATCTCCACCAATGAAAACGACATAGTAATGGACTTTTTTGCAGGAAGTGGCACTACTTTAGCCGTTGCTCATAAAATGAAACGCAAATGGATTGGCATAGAACAAATGGATTATATAGAAACTATCACAAAAGAAAGACTTAAAAAAGTCGTAAAAGGTGAGCAAGGTGGTATCAGCAAAGCAGTAAATTGGCAAGGTGGTGGAAATTTTGTTTATGTTGAACTTATGTCACTTAATGCAATTTATAAAGAAAAAATACAAAATTTAAACGATGAAAAAGAACTAGATAACATTTATCAAGAGTTAAAAACTAAAGCTTTTTTAGATTATAGAGTGGATATAAATGAAATCTTAAAAGATAAAGAATTTGAAAATTTAGACTTAAAAGATAAAAAGGAAATTTTAAAACTTACTTTAGATTCTAATATGGATTATGTTTTATATGGCGATATAAAAGATGAAGATTATGCTATATCCGAAGAAATAATAAAACTTAATAAAATATTTTATGGTGATGAAAATGTTTAATAAAAAACTACATGAGCTTTTACAAGAAGAATTTGGAAAAAGAGGTATAGAGCAAATAGAAATTCCTTTTTATATAAAAGAAAATTTATCAAAAGAGTTAAGATTTTATCAAGAAAAAGCTCTAAAGCATTATTATGCAAATTCTGATAGCATAAAACAAAGACATTTAATGTTTAACATGGCAACTGGAAGTGGAAAAACTCTTATAATGGCAGCTTTAATACTAGATTGTTATAAAAAAGGATATAGAAATTTTATATTTTTTGTAAATTCTACTTCTATTTTAGAAAAAACAAAAGAAAATTTTGCAAATATTTATTCAAACAAATATCTTTTTAAAGAAAATATAAATATAGATTCTAAAAATATAGAAATTAACATTATAAATAATCTTTTTGAAAGTAAAGATGAGTGTATAAATATACATTTTACAACCATACAAGCTCTATTTTCTCTTTTTAAAAATGAAAGAGAAAATTCTTTAAGTTTTGAAGATTTAAAAAATAAAAAACTTGTATTTTTAGCTGATGAATCTCATCATTTAAATAGCAATACTAAAAATAAAAATGAAAATGAACTTAAAGAAGGCTGGGAAGCTATTATAAAAAAAGCTTATGAAAGCAATGATGAAAATTTATTATTTGAATTTAGTGCTACTATTCCGCAAGAATTTAATGTTTTAAAAAAATATCAAGATAAAATAATTTATGAATATGCTTTAAAAGAATTTTGCGAAGATGGATATTCTAAGCGTATATTTTTAGTCAAGTATGACAATGATAGCTTAGAACATAGATTTTTAGGAGCTGTGCTTTGTAGTCTTTATAGAGAGTTATTGGCTCAAAAATATAAAATCGCTTTAAAACCTGTTATTTTATTTAAAAGTGAATCTATAAAAGAATCTATACAAAATCAAAAAAATTTTATAGATTTTATAGATAATTTACAAAGCTTGCATATAGAAAATTTTTATAAAAACATAAACGAAGAAAGCGAACTTTTATATAAGAGCTTGGAGTTTTTCAAAAAAGAATATCAAAATACTTATGCAAAAACTATTGTAATTTTTTTGAAAAATAATTTTAAAACGCTTTATATGCTAAATACAAATGATGATAAAGAACTAGAAAAAAATCAAATTTTACTTAATAACTTAGAAGAAAAAAACAATCAAATAAGAGTTATTTTTTGTGTAGATAAACTTAATGAAGGATGGGATGTTTTAAATCTTTTTGATATAGTTAGACTTGGTAACAAAAAAGCAAGTAAGGCTATAACTACTAAAGAAGTACAACTTATAGGAAGAGGTGCTAGGTATTATCCTTTTAAAAGCGATTTATTTGATTTTGATGATGAGCTTAAATTTAAAAGAAGGTATGATAGTGATCTTAAAAATGAATTAAATGTCTTAGAAAGATTAACTTATCATACTAGAAATGATGTTGAGTTTATCAAACAACTTAACGAAAATATGAGAAAAGAAGGATTATTATTTGAAGAAGAAAAAACACGCATAGATTTAATAGTCAATGAAGAAATAAAAAAAATCGTTAAAAATAACAAAATTTATTATGCTAATAATAAAAGAATTAAAAAATGTGATTTGAAAAATTTTAATATTAAACAATCTGAGTTAAAACAAAAAATAACAGATTTACAAATTCCTTATTTTTCAAATTCTATAAAAGAAAGCGAAGAAAAATTTGAAAAAATCAAAGAAGAATATGATCTTCAAAAACCATCTACTCTTAATCATATAAATAGCATATATTTTTTAAAAGCAATGAATATATTAGGACTTGATTTTAATAAGATTAACGAAAATTTAACTTTTAAAAGTAAAAAAGATTTTATAGAAAATTATTTAAAAAACATAGAAGTTCGTTTTTCAAAAAAACAAGAATTTAATCAAATAAATAATCTTAAAATAGCTAAATATATTTTAGAAAATTTTAAATCATTCAAGCAAAGCATAAAACAAGAATATGAAGTAAGTGAGTTTGAAACTCACGAATTTAATATAGGCGATAAGATAGTATTTAAAAATAAAAAGAATTTTAAAGAAATGAATTTTGAGTGGCTTTATCATAAAGCTTTTTGTTTTGATAGTGATTTAGAAAAAGATTTTTTGATTTTCATAGAAGAACATAAAGATGAAATTGATAAAATTTTTTCTAAATGGTTTATTATAAGAAATGAAGGTTTTGAAGAATTTAAAATTTATGATAATAGAAAAGATGAAACAACTTATGCGACGGGATTTGAACCTGATTTTATTTTCTTTGGTAAGAAAAAAGATAATGATAATTTTTTAAATATACAATGTTTTATAGAAACAAAAGGAGAGCATTTAGCTAAAGGAAATGATAAGTGGAAAGAAGATTTTTTAAAAACTTTAAAAGGAAAAGAAATTAGTATAAACAATGGCGCAAAATTAACTCTTCAATCTTTACCGTTTTTTATAAACAAAAACTTTAAAATGAATGATAAATTTGTTAGTAGTTTTGATGAATTTTTAATATAAACACGAAAATAGAATGAGAATTATTTATGGTGGAGACGAGGGGAATTGAACCCCTGTCCAAAAATAAAACAACCACGGCATCTACATGTTTAGCAAAGGTGAAAAATTCATCCAGCCAAACTCACCTTCCAAAATTTCAAGCTAGACTAAGACTTTAACTTCAATCAAAACTTGTCAAATTTCAATCTACACTATCAAAAATGACCAAATTCTAAGCTAGATAGTATCACTTAAAATTCAGGCTCAACTGAACCTACGCAGCTTTAGCGTAAGCAGGAGCAAATTTAACGTTGTTTGCGTTTAATTTTATTTGAGCTTTATACGCTTTGCTCAAAGCGACATGCCACCAAGGCCACTTTACTCCTGTCGAAGCCAAGTCGTCCCCATTATTGAGAAATTTTATCTGGAACATTTGCAATCTGAGGATTAAACATGCTTAAAAAAGAAGTATTTTTTTCATAATCACTGCAATATCTATCAAGTTGCTCACCCACTAAAAACATCCAATCCACAAATTCATCACTAGCAGGTCCATCAAATTTAGCTGCTTCTTGCATGATTTCCTCACAAAAAGTGCAAAAATTCGCAATTTCATCTAAATTTAGTCTTTTAGCAGCCCAAACTACATTGTGGATATTTTGCCCTAAGTCTTTTAAAGCTTCTTTGTATTTTAAGCTATCACTGCTTAGCTTTACTATCAAAGGCTCTAAAACATCACAAAGACTTCTAAAAAAATACAAAAAACGCTCGATTTCTTCAAGCTCGTAATCTAACTCTAATTGCTCTAAAATTCCCATAAAAACTTCTATAATCTAAGTTTAAATGTTTATTTTAGCAAATTTTAGATAAAATTAAAATTTCTTACAAAATAAAATGGAAAAAATATGGATAGAATTGTAGAGATTGAAAAATTCTCCCCTGATGAGACTTATGAAACAAGCCTTAGACCTTCAAATTTTGATGGCTACATAGGACAAGAAAACATTAAAAAAAATTTAGAAATTTTTATCAAAGCTGCTAAAAAAAGAAATGAATGTCTAGATCATATCCTTTTTAGTGGGCCTGCAGGACTTGGTAAGACAACTTTAGCAAATATTATCTCATATGAAATGAATGCAAATATCAAAACTACTGCTGCACCCATGATAGAAAAAAGCGGGGACTTAGCTGCGATTTTAACCAACCTTAGCGAAGGAGATATTTTATTTATCGATGAAATTCATCGCTTAAGTCCCGCCATAGAAGAAGTGCTTTATCCTGCTATGGAGGATTTTCGTCTTGATATTATCATCGGTAGTGGTCCTGCTGCACAAACTATAAAAATTGACTTACCAAAATTTACTCTAATAGGTGCTACTACAAGAGCAGGTATGCTAAGCAATCCTTTGCGCGATCGCTTTGGTATGCAATTTCGCTTAGAATTTTATAAAAATGAAGAACTTGCTATCATTTTAGAAAAAGCGGCCCTAAAGCTTAATAAAACTTGTGAAAAAAAGGCTTCTTTGGAAATAGCCAAACGCAGTCGCTCTACTCCAAGGATCGCACTAAGGTTACTTAAACGTGTAAGAGATTTTGCTGATGTTAATGATGAGGATAACATTAGCGAAAAAAGAGCCAAAGAAGCACTAAATTCTTTAGGAGTAAATGAGCTAGGTTTTGATGCAATGGATTTAAAATACTTAGAACTTTTAACAGAAGCCAAAAGAAAACCAATAGGACTTTCAAGCATAGCCGCAGCACTAAGTGAAGATGAAAATACTATAGAAGATGTTATAGAACCTTACTTACTAGCAAATGGCTATATAGAAAGAACAGCCAAAGGTCGTATTGCGAGTTTAAAAAGCTTTGATGTATTAAAACTAAAATATAACAAAGGCTTATTTGATGAAAAATAGTAATTTTTTCTTAATTAGTTTTATTTTAATCATTTTATTTTGGGTGCTTTATTTATTTCAGCCTTTTTTAATGAATATTGCCATAGCAAGTTTGATGGCCGTTTCCACTTCCAATATCAATGTTAAATTTCTAACTATTTTTAAAGGAAAAAAAGTTGTTGCAGCTACTGCTACCACTGCATTTATGTTGGCTATGTTTTTTATACCTTTTGTTTATGCTGTCATAGAACTAGTAAAGGCTGCAAAAGGTTTTGATGTAAACTATTTTCACAATACTATAGAATATTTCAAAAATTATTCTTTACACTTACCTGAGTCTTTAAGCTTTATAGAACCTAAAATCAAAGAAGCATTAGCAAGTATTGACTTAAATTCTATCTCTAAAAATATTTTAACCTATCTTTCAAGTGCAACTAAATTTGGTACGAAATTTCTAACAGATATGGTATTAATTTGTGTATTTTATTTCTTTGCTAATCTTTATGGATCCCAACTCATTGGTTATATCAAAACCATAATTCCTATGAAAAAAGAAGAAACTCAAGGCATTTTAAGTGAAGTGAGTAATGTAATGTCTGTGGTGTTTTATTCTATGGTGCTAAATGCTATTTTACAAGGAGTACTTTTTGCTATCATTGCTAAAATTTATGGCTATGATGCTATTTTAATGGGGATATTATTTTGTTTTAGCTCTTTAATCCCTGTAGTGGGAGGGGCTTTGGTTTATGTGCCTGTTTCTTTATATGAATTTGCAAACAATAATCTAAGCGGTGCTTTGGTGATTTTTATCTATAGCGTTGTGATAATATCTTTTATCGCGGATACTTTAGTAAAACCCTACATCATTAAATGGATTAATGAAAAACTTGTTCAAATTCCAACACAAATCAATGAGCTTTTGATTTTCTTTGCAATGATAGCAGGAATTTCAAGTTTTGGTTTTTGGGGTATTATCCTTGGACCTGCTATTTTAACTTTCTTTATCTCTACCTTAAAATTATATGTGATTTTAAAAGAAAAACATTTTGTATAAAAGGCGATTATTTTCCAATAATCGCTAAAATTTCCCCTTCACTTGTAAATTTTTTATTGTATTTAATCACTAAAAATTTAGAGTTTTTATATACATCTAAAACACCGTTTATATTTTTAAATACATTTAAATCATGTTTTGTTTCTAAAGACAAATAGACATTTTTAAAATCCGCTGGACTTTGCAAAAACAAAAGCAACACAAACCAAAGACAAGACAAAACAACCAAAATAAAAGCAAGAGTAACTAAGCTAAAATGATGTAAAAAATACCCTCCTATAACACCACCCAAAAAGCTTCCAAAATAACCAAAAGCATTAAATACACCTAAAGCCGCGCCTTTTTCATTTACCTTAGCAAATTTACTCGCACAACTTTGCATGATAGGTTCGTGTAGATTAAATCCTATAAAAAATACCACAACACCCACCATAAATACTAAAGCATTGTATGAAAAAGCAAATATAATATAAGCAATAATAAAAAATGCCACACCTAAAAGCAGTATCTCTTTGCTTAATCCTCTTTTTTCTCCCAAAGATCCTGACAAACCCATAGCCAAAAAGCCAAGCACCATAGAGCTAACATATACATACCACAAATTTTCACTTGGGTAATTAAACTCATGTACCAAAACCAAAGGTATACTCAAAAATGCGATGCTCATAAGCAATTTTTGCATACAATTAGTAAGGTTCATTAAAGCTAGATTTTTTTCTTTTAGAAGTTTTTTTAATGGAGTTTTGGTATTTTCATGTATGATTGTATGTTCTTTTGGCACAACACTAAATAAAAGCACGATACAAATTAAACTCAAAATAGCACTTAAATCAAATAAACTTGAAAGTCCAAACTTAGCACTCATTAAAGGAGAAAGCACTAAAGAGACTGCAAAAGAAAGCCCTATAAATGATCCCATGATAGCCATCGCCTTGCCACGATTTTCTTCATTGATAAAATCACTTATCATGGCAGTAGCTACTGCACCTATAGCCCCTGCTCCTTGTAGTAATCTTCCAAACATCATCGTATAAATATCATCTGCATATGAACACACCAAAGAACCTATGATAAACACGATAAGTCCTATTAGCATAGTTTTCTTACGCCCTATTTTATCTGAAATGATTCCAAAAGGAACTTGCAACGCCATTTGAGTGAGAGCATATACTCCTACCAAAAGTCCCACTAAAAACTCATTAGCTCCTTTTAAATTTAAAGCATATAAACTTAAAACCGGCAAAACTATAAATAATCCAAAAAATCTAGTCCCAACAATAAAGGACAAAGGTAAAACTGTTTTAAGCATTTTTTCTCCTTATAAAGGATAATTTTACTATGATTTTGATAAACTTTTTTTAAAGTCTAAACAAAAAGAGTAATTTATGAAAAAAAAATTAAAAATAGTTTTAGCTACTTCCAATACACATAAAATAGAAGAAATTAAGAAATTTTTAACTACTTATGAAATTTATGCATTAAATGAAGTCATCACTCCTTTTGAAATCATCGAAGATGGCGCAAGCTTTAAAGAAAACGCTTTGATAAAATCTAAGGCTATTTTTAATGCTCTAGGTAACAAACAAGATGAATTTATCACCTTAAGCGATGATAGTGGCATTAGTGTAGAAGCTTTAGACAATGCACCAGGAATTTTTTCTGCAAGATACTCTCAAGAAGGCACCGATGAGGCCAATAGAAACAAACTCATTCAAGCCTTACATGAAAAAAATTTACATCAAAGTAAAGCATTTTACACCGCAGCTATAGCTATAAGCTCAAAATACGGACATTTTACTACCCATGGATATATGCATGGGCTTGTCATTGACACATTAAGAGGAAGTAATGGTTTTGGTTATGATCCTTTATTTATCCCAAAAGGTTTTGATAAAACCTTAGGAGAACTAGAAGAACAAGTTAAACTAGCCATATCACATCGTTCTCAAGCTTTAATGTTTTCTACTTACATTTTAAGAGTGCTTGAAAAAATAGCATTTTAAAAAGCAATTCATCAAGTACTTTTTATATATTTTAGCATTAATGTGCTTTGGCTTTTGATTTATTGTAATTTTGCTTAAAATAATGATAAGTCAAAATAAAACTTGGCAACAAAAAGAGTGATCCAAGCAAAAGTAAACTCATTGCCAAAACCGTAAGTAAGCCAAAATATATCGTTGGGATAAAATTACTACTTACCATTACCAAAAAGCCTAGAATAATCGTAACACTCGTGTAATAAATTGCACTTCCTATGCCAAGATGAGAAGCCTTTATAGCCTCTTCTAAACTTTTATGCTTCAACTCTTCTTTAAAACGGTAAATATAATGAATCATATCATCAACTCCTATCCCTATACAAATAGCAGCGATGGTAATACTCATAATATCAAGCGGTATATTTAAAATTCCCATTAAGCCAAACACCAAAGCCAAAGGTATGAGATTAGCTAAAATTGCAACAAAAGCATAAACAAAACTTCTAAAAATCACCACAAATAAAGCAAAAATCACAAGCACTACAAAAGCTAGAGTATCAAACTGCGAAGAAAAAAGACTTTGAAGCATGTTGTTATACAAAGGCATTATGCCACTAATTTGCACTTGTACATTGTCATTTTGTAAAAGTTTGTTTAGATTTTTTTCAAGCTGTTTTAAAAAGACATCGCGTCTTAAATTTGGGTCGCTATCTAACATACGCACACTAAATCTTAACTCATTGTTTTCCACACTAACAAAAGGAATTAAAACTTGCTTTTTAAAACCCTCATCTAAATTTTCATACAAAAAAGCCAAAGCAAAATCATCTAAAGGTTTGCCATTGTTAATGCTTTTGCCAAGCTCTAATAAACTTTCTAAACTTAACACAGAACCTACATATTTTTGTTTACTCAAAAACTCATGTACTTTAGCAGCTATTCTTGTTTTTTCACTACTAAAAAAATACCTATCATCTTTAGCTAGATCATCAAATTCTTGCTCAAACTCATCAGTACTTTGTTGGTGTTGCTTTTCTTGTTTAAAACGAACAATCACATCTAAAGGCATAGTCCCACCCAAGTCTTTATCGATAACTAGCAAACCTTGTTTAATTCTAGAGCTGTCTTTAAAATAACTCACAAAGCTATTTTCTACTTTAATTTGAGCAATACCCCATAAAGCAAACACTACACATAAAACACTAATACCGTAAATGATTTTTCTATGTTTTAAGCTCGCATTTGCACAAAAATTTAAAAAACAAAGCGAGCTTTGATTAAGCTTTTTAAATTCTAAACGCGGCATTAACACCAAAATACTAGCAAAATACACATAAGCTAAAATCAAACTCACACTTATACCAAGACTCATCATTATACCAAGTTTGATGATAGGCTCAATATCTGAAAAAACAAAACTTAAAAATCCAACAACCGTGGTTAAAATAGCAAAAAAACTCGGCTTTGCTTTGTCTAGTAAAGTTGAAAGAAGTATTTTATAGACACTAGACTTTGGATGTTTTTGTAAATTTTCTATAAAATGTACAATTAAATGAATCACAATAGAAACAGTTATGATCAATACCAAAGCTACATAATTTGAAGAAACCACAGTGATATCAAAACCCAAAAGCGCAAAAATTCCACTAGAACTAAAAAGAGAAAGCAAACAAATCCCTAAAGCTAAAAATACTAAACGCAAAGAGCCAAAAAACCACCAAAGCGCAACAAACAAAAGTCCAATTAAACTAAGTCCATAAATTTTCAAATCGCTTTTAACATAATTAATCATATCATTAGCGATCATTTCAACGCCACCAAGATGTAAAAAATCACCATTTTGACTATATTGTGCCACTAGTGCATTGATTTCATGTAGTCTTTGAGCACTGAATTTTCTTGAATGCTCTTGATGTTCTTTTATCAAAACTCTAAGTTGGTGCTTTTCTTTTTCATCTTTTAATTCATCTCTTGTGTGAACTAAGGCATTATATGCAAGATCAGGTGCAAGATAGATCAAAATTCCTGTCGTTTTTCCATCTTTTGAAATAATATTGTTTCTATAAAAAGGATGATTTAAAATTTCTTTTTTAGCTAGTGCGATATCCACATCTTGGCTAAAAATATTAGGAATATCTTGAATAATTTCTTTTAATTCTTTCCCTTTAGAACTTGTAAGCAAAGGAGCATTAGCGATAGAAAAAACCTTCTCCACTCCGTTGATTTTTGACAAAGCTTGGGTTAAATTTTTGATTTTACCTAAATTAACTTGGTCAAATATATCCCCTTGTTTGGGGCTAAAAGCAAGCATTAAAAAGTTATCACTACCATAACGTGTTGAAACTTCTCTATATAATTTCAAACCCTCATCATGCTCTAAAAGCAAGCTTTCAGCACTAGCATCTACACTTAAATTTTTTGCGAAAAATCCAAAAAAAACACAAAAAATCAAAGCAAAGCCCAAAGTTAATTTTGGGAAATTTAAAAAAACTTTTAAAATTCTACTTATCATTATTTAGAAAAATCAACACTAGAAAGCTTTTCAAGTAAGGTCTTAAAGTCGCCATTTTGCAAGACATCTTTAAACTGCGAACGATAAGTTTGAATGATACTTATGCCAAAAATATCCACATCATAAATTTGCCAATCATTATTTTTGTCATAAAATTTAAAAGTCACAAAATTTTCTTTACCATCTACTAACATTGATGTTTTTAAAAAAGCTCTTTTATTTTTTTCTTCTAAAGCAACGACTTTTAATTTTTGCGAATCATACAAAGCAAGCTTGTCTGTGAAGCTTTTTTTAAGATTTTTTTCAAAAGCTTGATTAAATTGTGTTTTTTCTGCTGAATTTAATTTTTCATATCTAGTAGAAAGACTAAGTTTGGCCATTAATTCATAATCAAAAACACCATCAAAAAGAGCAAAGATTTCATCTGCTGCTTTGTTTTTATTGTTTTTATTTTGATCTAAAATTTTTAAACTTTCATCAATTTTTTCTTGCATAGTTTTAGAGATATCTTGCAAATTTAAAGCAAAAGCAAATGCCACACTACAAAGTAAAACTATGATTTTTTTCATTTTTTCTCCTTATTTGATCATCTCTTGGCGTCTTTGCTCATACGCATCACGTATAAAAGTGTAATAATCCACACTATTTTGATAAACATCATCGATTTTTTCATGATCAAAGCTTAATTCATTTAATCTTAATGCAGTATTCACACTAACACCTAGCCAAAAATTCTTAATATACCCCTCAGGCACCATAAACCAATTAACCGGCAAGGCTAAACTATCTCGTAAATTAGAAGGACCAATCAATGGCAATACCAAATGCGGCCCACTTCCCATACCCCATTTGCCCAAAGTAGTTCCAAAATCTGCTTCATAACTTTTTAAAGGAGTTTTGCTTGCACTATCTAGCAAACCAAATCCAAAAATCACATTCACACAAAATCTTCCAAATTCCTCACCAGCTTTTCTAAATTCCAAACTTAAAAGGTGATTGATAAATCTAAAAGGCGATCTTGTGGTATCAAAAGCATTTTTTACTCCTGTTCTTATAAAACTTGGAGTAATACTTTTATAAGAAAGTGTAACCGGCCTTAAAAAATAAATATAAAGATCGTAATTAAATTTACTCATAGCTTTATTATAAATATAAAAACTATCTTTGACTTCTTTTTTTTGATACTCTTGCTCAAAATCTTCAAAGTCATTTGCTAAAATCAAAGCATTTAAAAATAAACACAAAACTAGTATGTATTTTAACAAGCTTTTTCCTTTTAAAATTTTATAAATTGAAATTTTAGATTATACAAAAATTAAAATAAATTTTTACATTAAAATGCTTTTAAAATATTCTTTAAAAAAAATAATAATTTTTATTTGCTTATAAAATAAGTCTTAGAAAATATGCAAAAAATAAAAATTTATTTTTGTATTCAAAAATAAGCTATAATTTTTTTAAATTTACGACAAAAAGGATCAAAAATGAAAAAAATTTTCACCTTACTTTTTTTATGCATTCTTAGCTATGGAGCTGATGTAAATATCGCAGCAGCTGCAAATGTAGCCTATGCATTTAAAGCCTTGCAAAAAGAATTTCAAAAAGAAAACCCTGATATTAGTATCAATGTAAGCTTGGGAGCTAGTGGAAATTTAGTTGCACAGATTAAAAATGGAGCACCATTTGATATATTTATGGCGGCAAATATGAAATTTGCTCAAAGTTTGTATGATGATCATTTTGCTAGTACAAAACCTGTTATTTACGCTCAAGGAGCTTTAGCTTTACTTAGTGTAAGAATGGATTTAAGCAAAGAATTAAACACGCTTAAAGAAGAAAAAATAAAAATCATCACCATAGCTAATCCCAAAGCAGCTCCTTATGGTCAAGCTAGCATAGAAACTTTACAAAATGCTAAAATTTATGAGCAAACAAAAGCTAAAATCATCGAAGCAAAATCCATAGGAGAAGCACTTACTCAAACACTAAAAGCAGCCGATGTGGGTTTTATAGCAGCAAGTGCTTTATATGAAGATACACTAAAATCTTATAAACTCCAAGAAGGAAAAAATTATATTTTAATCGATCCAAAGCTTTATGGACCAATCAATCAAGGCATTATTATCACTTCTTATGGTAAAGATAATGCCAAAGCTAAGAAATTTTATGATTTTATCCTAAGCGATAAAGCCAAGCAAATTTTCAAAGCTTATGGCTATAATACCCCATGATTAAAGCTAAAATAAACACGATAAAAAATTATGAAAATATAAACTGGGTGGAATTTCTTATAAAAAAACATAAATTATACATGCTTGCTTTAGAACTTGATGAAAAAGCAAGCATTGATCAAGAAGTGTCACTTGCTTTTAAAAGTAGCGAATGCTTACTTAGTAAGAAAAATTTAAAAAACTCATTTTTAAATACCTTTTATGCAAAAATTATTGATATTTTCCAAGGACAAATCATCACTATAATAAGATTAAAAAATGAGATTTGCACCTTTGAAGCTCAAATTAGCACTTTTGAATTTTTAGAACAAAATTATCAAAAAAATGATTTTGTATTTGCTTATGTACATCCTAGCGCTTTATTTATCAAAGAGTATTTATGCTAAAACTTGACTTTGAAAAAATCTTTAAAAATAAAGAAAAAGATTTTAAACTTAAGGTTAAATTTGAGGTTAAAGAAGGAGAATTTTGTGCTATTTTTGGAAAAAGTGGTAGTGGTAAAACTACGCTTTTGAGAATTTTAGCAGGTTTTGAAAAAGCACAAGGAAGTTGTATCTTTCATGATAAGATATTTTTTGATGAAAAAAACTTCTTAAGCCCGCAAAAAAGACAACTTGGTTTTGTTTTTCAAGACTATGCTTTGTTTGAAAATATGAATGTAGAACAAAATCTACTATATGCCAAAAAAGATCTTGAATTTGCAAATGAACTTTTAGAACTTTTGGATTTAAATCAGCATAGAAAAAGTCATATTTTAGAACTAAGCGGAGGACAAAAGCAACGCGTAGCTTTAGCAAGAGCCATTATGCAAAGACCAAAGCTTTTACTTTTAGATGAGCCATTTAGCGCTTTAGATAATGAAATCAAACAACGTTTACAAGATTATCTTTTCAACATTCATAAAACTTATAAAATCACTACCATTTTAATCAGTCATGATGTAAGCGAAGTTTATAAACTAGCCAATAAAGTCATCATTTTAGAAAATGGAGCTATCATCAAGGAAGGCTCGCCTAGTGAAGTTTTTTTAAAAACACAGGGCTCACAAAAATTTGCCATAAAAGCACGCATTTTAAAACTACAAAAGCAAGATAGTATTTTTGTTGCTATTCTTGCCATAGGAAACCAAATCACTCAAGTTGTATTAAGTCCTTTAGAAGCAAAAAATTTCAAAGAAAACGATGAGGTACTTCTAAGCCAAAAAGCTTTTACACTTAACCTAGCTAAAATATGATAAAATACACTGATTATAACATTCTAAGGCGATAAATGACTTATGGATTTTTTATCTTAAATTCTATACAAGTTTATGGACTCCATGGAAAGTAAGACTATCTTGTGGTTATTTTATAGCCCCTACTGCACCGCCTTTTATTCTTTTATAATTTAATTTATTTTAACTGATAAAGGAATAAAAATGCATTGGTTTGTTTTGGCGATGAGTATAATTTTTGAGGTAATTGCAACTAGTTCTATGAAATACGCAAGTATAAGTAAAAATAATCTTTATTTGATTGTTTTTGCAATATTTTTTTTCTTTTTCATTAGTAGGTTTATTTTATGCTTTAAAGAAAATTGATCTTAGTGTTGCGTATGCAACTTGGGCTGGATGTGGTTTAGCACTTGTTAGTGTGGTTGGGTTTTTAGTTTTTAAAGAAGCCATAACGCTTAATAAGATTATTTTTATTATTTTAATCGTCACTGGAGTTGTGGGGTTAAAACTTAGTGCTTAAGCCTTTTGGCTTAAAGCACATTCATACTTTGTATCATTACCTTTGCTTTACATTCAGCACAACAATATAGCGTTTTTATTTTCGCTTCATCGCCCATAAATCTTGGCTTCATAATGCTAGCGATTTTTTCAATGGCTTTTTTAGTAGCAAATTCCTTCCCACATTCAACACAAGCAAAAAGCTCATCTTGAGCTAAAACCATAAAAGAAAAATACTCTTTTTCTAAATCTATACCACTTCTTTGAAGCACTAGCGTGTCTTTTTCAGCACAACTTGCTTCGCAATACCCACAGGTGGTACATAAACTCGCATTAAATTTCAAAGAATTATCTTTAGCATCAGCCACTAAAGCTCCTACATTACAAGCTCCAACACAAGAAAGACACAAAGTACAGGTATCGGTATTGATAGTGATTTTTCCATAGCGTATCCACTCTTTACTTGGAATATTGCCTAAATTTTGATCCCCTATAATTTCTCTTAGTCTTATTGCAAAATCTTCTCTTTTTAAAAGCGCAGGATTATAAGAAATAAATTTAAGATCATCAATAAAACAAGCTTGTTCCATAGCTTCTAAAAGTTCTTTTTCATTTTGAGCTACAAAAATTGCATTTTGTTTATATTTTCTTTGAAAAATTTCATTCATTAAATCTACCACTTCTAAAGCACCTTGTGATAAACCATTGCTGTAAAAAATCACACTCGCACCACTTGTTTGAAGCATAGCTAGAAAATGTGCTTGATCTAGATAATTTTCTCCTTTAATCATAAAAGGCATCACATCTTTTTTTAAAGTGATATTTAAATTTTCAATCGACATTTTTTCAGGAATGATTAAGATGATTTTATCTTCGTAGAATTTTAAAATTTCATAAAAACTATTGCGTGGCATAGGCGCATAATCAAGCGCGCCACTAGGGCAAATTCCTACACAATCGCCACAACTTAAACAATCTACATGAGAAAATTCTAATTTCTTTTGCTCATCGTCTTTTAAAATAGCCACACTAGGACAGATTTCGGCACATTTTCCACAATGAACACTTCTTCTTTCATGGTATTGACAAATGCTATCATCATAACTAATGTAATTTCTAAATTTATATTTTGGAGAATTAGAGTTTAAAAGTTTTATAAGTGCTTCTTGACTCAAGCTAGAAAAATCATAACAGCCACTTTGCTGATCAAAGCTTTCTTTTTTTGTATCATAGAGAAAAAAATCACAATCAATATCCACTTGCTCGCCATTTTTCAACGCTATCACACAAAGCTCACCTACACAACCTAAAACACCCAAACATTGCTCATTGTTTAGTTTTAAAACCTTGTATTCTTCTTGTTTTAAACTTCCAATTAACTCACTTTGCTCCTCATCGCTTACAAGGATTACATTTTTACCCACTTCTTTAGTATATTCTAAATCAAGACCCAAATCATAGACTTTAGATCTAACTTGATATAAAAAATCAATAGTTTTTGATTTTGCTAGCACATCATCTTGAGAATTTTTAAGATAAAAATTAATCTCAGGTGCGTAAACTTCAGGATTTAAAAGCTTTGAATTTCCTATAAAAACTTCTTCTTCACAGGCTTTTTGAGCTATGCTAATATTATCACTTAAAGGGATTAAGTCTTCATTTTCTAAAAATACAAAATCTTTCATTACACTCTCTTTTTAATTTTTTGGCTTTAATTATATAAATTTCATTATAAAAAAGTTATAATTTTACTAATTTATTCTTAAGGTTTAAGATGAACAAATTTAGAAATTTTCCGCCCATAAACACTTTAATCAACGATGAAAGCTTAGCTGATTACCCTTTATACCTAAGATCTTACTTTGCTAAGCAAGTTGTTTCAAATTGTAAAAAAGAACTCACTAAAAATGAGAATTTAAATTTTAGTTTACAAAATTTACTCACAAAAATCACACAAAATATACAAGATTTTTTAAATACACAAAGTCAAAGCTTAGTCAATGCCACTGGTGTGATCATACACACCAACCTTGGTCGTAGTATCATTGATGAACATATTTTTGAAAAAACTAAGCCAATTATTTGCTCTTACTCTAACTTAGAATTTAACATGCAAACTGGCAAAAGAGGATCAAGATATGATGCGCTAAATGCAAATTTAAAAATTTTGTTTGATTGTGAAGATTGTTTAGTAGTTAACAATAACGCTTCAGCTGTATTTTTAATCTTAAATACTTTAGCAAAAAATAATGAGGTTATCACTTCAAGGAGTGAGCTAGTTGAAATTGGTGGAAATTTTAGAATTCCTGAAGTTATGCTAGCAGCCGGTGTTAGACTAAAAGAAATAGGCACAACTAATAAAACTCATCTGTATGATTATGAAAATGCCATCAATGAAAATACTAAGATGATTTTAAAAACCCACCGCTCTAACTTTGCTTTTAAAGGTTTTTTTGAAGAAGTAAGTTTAAGTGAAATTCACACTTTAACAAAAAAGAAAAAACTCATTTCATATTATGATTTAGGTGCTGGCTGGTGTGAAAAAATCAACAAACAACTCAGTAAAAATGAGCCAAACGTGAAAGAGCTTTTAAAACACTGCGATATCTTAAGTTTTAGTGGTGATAAGCTTTTTGGCTCTACGCAAGCAGGCATTATACTTGGAAAGAAAAAATACATTCAACAGCTAAAGAAAAATCAACTCTTAAGAATGTTAAGAGTTGATAAAATCACACTTGCTTTTTTAAATGGAACCGCCAAGGCTTATTTGGAAAAAGAATATGAAAAAATTCCTACTTTAAAACTTTTAAATGATGATTTAAAAACTATAGAAAAAAAGGTGCTTTTTGTCCAAGAAAAGATTCCTGTAAAATGCGAGTTAAAAGCTTCTAAAAGTTTAGTAGGTGGTGGATCTATGCCCGATAAAAGTCTAGACACTCTTGTGTTAAGTTTTAATGAGAAGGCTTTGCCTTTGCAAGAAAAATTTAGAAAAAAAGGTATCATTGGTCGTATTGAAAATGGGTGTTTTGTGCTAGATTTTAGAAGTATTTTAGAAAAAGATTTAAGCCGTTTAATCCACGCTATCAAAGAGGTATTTCATGCATAGTATTATCATAGGTACAGCTGGGCATATTGATCATGGCAAAACTTCACTGATTAAAGCTATTAATGGATTTGAAGGAGATGATTTAAAAGAAGAACAAGAAAAAGGCATTACGATTAATTTGAGTTTTTCAAACTTAAAAAGTGAAAATTTAAACATTGCTTTTATCGATGTACCAGGACATGAAAGTTTGATCAAAACCATGATAAGTGGTGCTTTTGGTTTTAGAGTGTGTATGTTTGTCATAGATATCAACGAGGGTTTAAAAGCTCAGAGTATAGAGCATTTAAAGGTCTTAGAATTTTTAGGTGTAAAAGATGTAGTGCTTGTTTTAAGCAAAGTTGATTTGTGCAAAGACTTTGAATATAAGCAAAAAGAACTTTTAAATGAGATCAGCACTTTTAAAGTCAACATCTTAAAAGTATTTGCAACTAGTATTTATGATGAGCAAAGTATCTTGAGTTTAAAAAACTATCTTCTAAGCCTAAAACCCAAAGAAAATGATGAAAATTTGATTTTTAGGTACTACATTGATAGGGTTTTTTCTCTAAAAGGTATAGGTACAGTAGTAACAGGAAGCTTAAATGAGGGAAAGATCCATAAAAACGAAAAAATCTTTTGCCTTGAAACCCAAAAAGATATCATGATAAAAAATATACAAATTCACGAAGAAAATATTTTAGAAGCAAAAACTTACAACAGAGTTGCTTTGAGTTTAAACTGTGATTATCATGAATTAAAAAAAGGCTATGTGCTTAGCAAAAAAGGTATTTTTAAAAGCTTTAAAAGCATCGATGGGGTAGTTTTTACCACAGGGATTAAACATGGAAGTATTTTGGAATTTTGTAGTGGGTCAAAAAAACTAAATGCCAAAATAAGCATCATCAAAGAGTTAGAAGATAAAACTTATGTGAGTTTAGATTTTGATAAAAACTTGGCTCTATGTTTTGATGATAAATTTATCCTACTTGAAAATGGACGCATTAAAAGTGGTGGTGTAGTGCTTAATGCAGTAAGCGAGCCTTTAAAAAAAGATATCAAAACCAAATATCTCATGCTTTTAGAACAAAGAGATTTTAAAAGAGTGTTTGAATTTTTAAAACAAACCCACAAACTTGGTTTTGGTTTGCTCTCATGCTACCAACGCTTCAAACTCTCCCATGAACAAGCTTTGAATTTAGCAAAAAGCTTAGATCATGTTTTTGTCGATGAGCAAGCTTTAAATGTATACGATCTTAATGCTATGCAAAACTTGAAAGATTTTATTAATTTTATCTTTTCTAAAAATCCTTACGCATTAATATCGCCTCATTCTATTGCCCTAAGACTTTCTTGGGCGAGTGAAAATTTTTGCGCTTATACACTTATGCAAATGCAAGAAAAGCTAGATTTTAAAGATGGGATATGGTTTTTAAAAGGACAAAATTATGAAAGATTGCAAGAAAAAGCCCATTGTGAACTTTATGAAATTTTAAAAAAAGAAGGTATTAAACCTACTGCGCCTTATAATCTTTATGAGTATCTAGAACTTGATAGAAAAAATGGAGATTTTATTTTAAAAAAACTCACCAAAGAAAATAAAGTCATCAGACTTGCACATAATCTTTTCATAGAAAAAAATTCTCTTGAAAATCTTATACAAGAGTTTTTAAAACTTTTACAAACACATCATCTAGATGTAGCTTTTGTTAAAAACCATTTTCAAATTTCAAGAAAGTATGCCATAGCTTACTTAGAGTATCTTGACAAAAACTACCCTCAAGTAGTAAAAATAGATGAAAAAAGGTTTTTAAGAACCTAAGTGTTAAAGTTTACATTTTATAATGTGTGAAAAATTTAAAATAAAGGAAAAGAATGAAAAAATCTTTAGCTCTTTTAACTCTTGCTAGTTCTTTATTTGCTGCGAGTAATGAAGAAATTATTAATTTTTTCAAAAAAAATCCCAACCTATCTAACGCTAACATTAGTGTTTCTAGTAGAGAAAAAGTTCCTGAAACTGATTTTGAGGTAGTTACGGTTAATTTTGAAATCAGCGGAAAAAGCTTTCAAGAAATTGTTTTCACTCAAGCAAACATCATTACAACTGAAGTGATTGATGTAAAAAAAGGTGAGTTTTATTCTCAAGTTTATCAAGCAAAACTCATGGAAAAACAACAAGCTGAATTTTCAAAAAAAGCTTTAGTAGAACTTAAAAAAGAAAAAATGTTTGTATCTTTAGGTGATAAAAATAAACCTTTACTTTATGTATTTAGCGACCCTGAATGCCCTTACTGTAGAATGCATTTAGATAAAATCGAAGAAGTATTAAAAACTCACCAAGTAAAATTTATCCTTACTCCAATCCATGATACAAGTGCATTTGAAAAGTCTGCATTAATTTACAAAGAAAGTAAAAGTGCAAAAAATGATGTGCAAAAAATTGCCATCATGAAAAAATACTATGATAAAAATTTAAAAGACTATAAAAAACCAAGTGAATCAGAGGTTCAAGCTGTAAGAGATACTTTTGCAAAATACTCCAAACTTGGCCTTCGTGCTGTACCAACCATCATCAATGCTCAAAAATAGTTTTTTCTTG